>JAQBQI010000307.1 GCA_028287085.1 Myxococcaceae bacterium | reverse complement strand
TCGTCGATGACGATCACCTCGAGGTCGTCGCGCCCCGAGGCGAGGGCGCTGCGCACCGCGCGGAGGATCATCCCCGCGCGGTTGTACGTCGGCACGATCACGCTGAATAGCGGCGCGGGGCTGCGGGGGGGGGCGGTCATCGTCGGGGGTCCTGCGGGGGCTCCGGGTGGGGCTACGGCGCGGGCGGCCGCAGCGACGCGAGGCAGCGGCGCACGCTCGCGACGTGGGCGTCGACGTCGAGCTCGTGGTGGAAGATTCCGCGGATGACCCCGGCCGCGTCGATGACGTAGGTGATGCGCCGCTGCATCGGGATGAGCCCGCCGAGGCGCTTCGTCTCGTAGGCGGTGGCGAGCGCGCCGCCCGGGTCGGCCACGAGCTCGTAGGGCAGCCGGTGCTCGGCGATGAAGCGCTGGTGCGTCGCGACGTCGTCGCGGCTCACGCCCACCACGCGGGCCTCGCCGGTGAACTCCGCGAAGGCGTCGCGGAAGCCGCACACCTCGCGGGTGCAGCCGGGGGTGAAGTCCTTCGGGTAGAAGAACAACACCAGCGCGCGCCCGCGGGCGCCGCTCACGGTGAAGGTCGTTCCGTCGGGGAGCTGTCCGGAGGCGTCGGGCGCCGTCTGTCCGAGGCTGAGGCTCATGGGGTGCTTGGATCTCCAATGGGCCCGTTCAGGGGCCGTGGGTCGGGGAGGGAAGACGGCCGGGCCGCCGGGCCTCAGAGGTCGCGGTCGATGACGGTGCGCACCGCGAGGCCCATCGGGATCGCGACGAAGACCGCGAGCACGAGCGCCGCGATCGGCAGCGAGGGCGTCGGGGCGGCGCCGACCAGACTCGGGAGCACCGCGGAGCTGTCCAGACCGGCCAGCACGAGCACCTGCCGCGAGAGCGAGATCGACTGCATCGGGCCCCACAGGGTCGGCAGGGCGACCTCGGTGACGGCGAGCACGCCCACCGCGACGGAGACCGGGTGCTTCGGCGCGAGCGCCCCGACGCCGACCGAGAAGCCCGCCAGCGCGAAGGCCTCGGCCAGCATCGCGAGGGGCAGGCGCGCGAGCGACGCCATCGTCGCGTTGCCGGTGAGCGCGTTGGCGACCGCGAGCATCGCACCCCCCAGCAGCAGCACGGTGCCGACCGTGACGGTCGCGCCGATCCACTCGCCCAGCAGCGCCGTCGGCCGCGCCATCGGGCGCACGAACCAGTAGATCACCGTGCGGCGCTCGAAGGCCTCGCCGAGCACGCCCGCCACCCACGGCACCACCAGCAGCGGCGCGGCCACGTAGACCAGCAGCGGCGCGGGCACCGACAGCGCGTCGTAGCCGCTCGCGCCGAGCCACGCGCCCAGCGCGGCCGGCAAAAAGGCCAGCGCCGAGAGCCACCACGAGCTCGGGCGGCGCAGGGCGCGCAGCACCGACACCCGCGCGATGGAGAGCGCCGCGCTCACGCCGCCCCCCCGCGCGCGCCCAGCGTGAGGTAGCGGAAGACCGCGGCCAGGTTGTCGTCGGGCGAGGTGAGCGCGAGCAGCGGCACGCCGTGCTCCTTCGCGAGGCGGGGCACCGCGGAGTAGCAGCGGTCGGGCTCGCGGGTCTCGACCATGAGCTGGTCGTCGCCCTCGAAGCGCAGCGCCGCGACGAAGGGCTCGCGCGCGAGGGCCGCGGCGAGCTCGCGCGGCTTCGGGGTGCGCAGCGCGATGTGGTGCGGGTGCCGGTCGATGAGCCCGCGGATGGCGTGCAGGTCGCCCTGCGCGAGCAGCTGGCCCTGGTAGAGCACGACGATCTCGCGGGTCATCAGCTCGACCTCGTCGAGGATGTGGCTCGACACGACGACGGTGCGCCCCTCGGCGCCCAGCGACTGGATCAGCGCCACCATCTGCGCGCGCCCCACCGGGTCGAGGCCCGTCATGGGCTCGTCGAGCAGCACCACGTCGGGCTCGTGCAGGATCGCCTGGGCGAGCTTGGTGCGCTGGCGCATGCCCTTGGAGTAGGTGCTCACGCGCCGGTTCATCGCCGTCTCGAGGCCGACGCGCTGCATCACCTTCGCCGCGCGGGCGTCGGCGTCGGCGCGCCCGAAGCCCGAGAGCTCGGCGAGGTGGGCGACGAACTCGCGGCCGGTGAGCTCCTCGAAGAAGACCTCGATCTCGGGCGCGTAGCCCAGCCGGCGAAACACCTCCGGGTCGGGCACGCGCCGCCCGAACATGCGCACCTCGCCGCGGCTCGGGGTGATCTCCCCGGTCATGCACTTGAGCAGCGTGCTCTTGCCCGCGCCGTTGGGGCCGAGCAGGCCGGTGATGCCCTGCGCCACCTGGAGGGTCACGTCGCGCAGCCCGAGCACCGGGCCGTACCACTTGGAGACGCCCACGAATTCCAGCACCGCGCTCATCCCCGGTTGACCTCCGCGCGCGAGAGCTGCCAGGCCGCGAGCGCGAGCGCCCCGGCGGTCCACCCCAGCCAGGCGAGGGCCGGGACGAAGGCCGCGCCGCCGTGCAGCGTCGACTGGTGGTTGAGCTGCGCGACCACGCCGTCGACGCAGGAGATGAGGTCGAGGGACTTCACCCACTCCTTGCCGAGCAGCGCCCCGAGGCTGTGGCAGAGCACCCAGCCCGCGAAGGCGATCGCCGCGAACATCGCCTGCGCGAGGCCCTTGCGCCGCGTGAGCGACGAGACGCCGAGCGCCACCGCCGCGAGCGACGAGAGCTCGAGCAGCACCGCGACCGCGCCGAGCCCGAGCGCGCGCGCCGCGCCCAGCGGCGTCGACTGGAAGGCCAGGCGCTCGACCGAGAAGACCAGCAGCGTCACGGCGGACAGGCACAGGGCCCAGCCCGAGGCCGAGACGACGCGGCCCGCGAGGTAGCCGCCGGGGCTCACCGGCCGCGAGAAATGAAACTGGAAGGCGCCCGCCATGAGGTCGGCCGAGACCGCCCCGGCGCCGCACCAGAGCGTGAGCAGGAAGGTCGGGAGGATCTGCGCCCGCAGCGCCCAGACGAGCACGTCGGCCTCGCCGTCGCGCACCGCGCGGGCGAGCTGCCCGGCGCCGCCGAGCTCGCCGAAGCCCGCGCTCGCGGCCATCGTGGGGAGCGACCACTTGGCGCCGAGGATGGCCGCGCAGACCGCCAGAGAGACGAGCCCGAGGAGCAGCGCCACCTTCACGCCGCGCTGCCGCAGCTGCGCCATCAGGGCGTAGCGGGCGATGACCAGCGGGGCGAAGGCCGGCGAGCGGCGCGCCCCGGCGTAGCGGGTGTACGCGAGCGAGTGCACCACCCCGGCAGGCGACTTCGGATCGGCAGTGGTGGTGGGTCGGTCGGGGGAGGGGAGCGCCATGGGGTACCGGTTGCAGTCGGCCTACGCGAGCATGCGGAGGAAGGCCTCGTCGAGGGAGGCCTTGCGCGGGGCGAGGTGCCGCACCTGGACGTCGGCCCGCAGCGCCGCCTCCCAGATGGGACCCGGGTCGTCGGGGGAGGCGGGGCGGATGATCCACTCGCCGCGCGCGTCGGGGGAGGGCTCGCTCGCGCAGCCGAGGTCGCGCAGGGCCTGCTCGAAGGCCGCGAAGCGCTCGGCCACGGGCTTCACGCGCACGAGGTAGCGGCCGTCGCCGCGGCCGAGCACCTCGTCGAGCGGGGCGTCGGCGACGACCTTGCCGGCGGCGAGCACCACGACGTGGTCGCAGACGCGCTCGACGTCGGCGAGCAGGTGGGTCGAGAGCACGACGCTGCACCCGCGGCGCTCGCGGAGGTCGGCGATGAGCGCGAGCATCTCCTCGCGCGAGGCCGGGTCGAGGCCGTTGGTGGGCTCGTCGAGGAAGAGCAGCTCGGGGTCGTGCACGATCGCCGCGGCGAGCTTGGTGCGCTGGCGCAGCCCGGTGGAGTAGCCCTGCACGGGCATGTAGCGCTTGTCGTCGAGGCCCACGTAGAAGAGCGCGGCGTGCGCCCGGTCGATGGCCTCGCGGGGGGGCAGGCCCGCGAGCTCGGCGCCGTACGCGCAGAGCTCGACCGCGGTGAGGTCGGGCAGGTGGGCGTCGTCTTCGGGCATGTACCCGATGCGGGCGCGCACGCCGAGCGGGTCGCGCCGCGGGTCGAGGCCGAGCACCTCGATGTCGCCGCTGGTGGGGCGCACGAGCCCGAGCACGCACTTCAACAGCGTCGACTTGCCCGCGCCGTTGGGCCCGAGCAGCGCCGTGCGCCCCTCCGGGATCGAGACGGTGACGTCGTCGAGCGCGGTGACCCCTTCATAGCGACGCGACAACGAACGGACCCGCAGCTTCACGGCGGCTCGCACCCTAACATCATCCCGCGGTCGGTACGCGCCGGCCCCAGGGGCTGCCCGGCGACAGGCTCACCCAGAGCGAGAAGCAGAGCGCGGGGACGACGAGGAGCGTGGCGATCTGGGAGAGGATCACCGTGAGGTCGGCCCGATAGAAAGCGATGCCCTGGAACGACCAGGAGACGAGCAGCACGACCTGCCACAACCTGGGCCCGACCCGCTCGCCGCCGATCTTGGCCCCGTGGCCGAGCGAAAAGGTGACCCCGGCGGCGATGGTTCCGAGCACCGCCCCCAGCACGACGACCCCCAACTCGCGGCCGATCATGTAGCCGTCGGCGATCATCGCGCCCGCGATGCCTCCGCCCGAGTTGGCCGCCGAGCCGAGAATCTCGCGCGAGAGGAAGGTCGACGTATTCAGGAAGCGCAGCTTCTCCGGGACGAGCTGCTGGGGCAGGAGCGTCAGGATCGACTCCGTGAAATACGAGAGCCCGCTCGAGTAGTTGTTGGCGTCGGTCCACGCGACGGCGAAGTGCTCCTTGATCAGCATGACGCTGCCCTCGGCCGAGAAGCCCTCGGTGCGGGAGACGGTGTTGAACTGCTCCTCCGCCATCGAGAACGCTTCGCCGAATTCGCGGTCGCGGTACCCGCGGTAGAAGCCGAAGAAGTTGAGCCCGAAGAGCGCGGCGCCGCCGATCGCGACCACCCAGCGCCAACGGAGCGGACCCACCAGGATGTCCGCGACCAGGAGCGCGATCAGGAAGGGGGCCGCGATGACGCTGCGCCCGCCGGAATTCAGCACGAGGAGCACGGGTGCCTGCGCGGCGAACAGCAGGAGGGGCCAGCGCTTCCGCTGGCGGATCAGGTTCGCGAGCAGCAGGCCCTCGCCGATGCCCAGAATCAGCCACGGCAGGAACCACACCTTGCCCAGGAACTGCGTGGCGACGAGCGCGCTGCCGCCTTCGGCGTGCGTCGCGGTGACGGCGGCGTAGTCGCTCGCCCAGACCTGGCCGTAGCTCTGCGTGGCGAAGAGCGACCCGGTGGTGACGATTCGCTGGGCGACGGTGAGCGCGAAGGGGAGGAGTCCCACCACGATCCACGGGGCGCCCCTCGGGAGCAGCGCCGTCTGGTCGTCGCCGATGGGCTGGATCTCGTGCCGCGGTGCCAGCGCGAAATACATCGCGCTGAACGCCAGCATGAACATCACGTGCAGCCACTGGAGCTGCACGAAGATGTCGATGCGGATGCGCCCCATCTCGAACCACTGCCGCTCGAGGTCGGCGCCATGGAGCCAGATGACGCCGGGGCTGACGAGGAAGTTCAATCCCAGCCCGAGCATCAACACGTAGGGGTCGCTGATGCGCAGCATCATCCCCGGGGAGCGAAACATCGCGACGGTGAGCAGGCCGATCCAGACGGCGAACTCCAACAGGACCGCCGTGAGGCCGGCCGCGCGGTGCTCCTCGGTGTAGCCCGCGATGTAGGCCACCCCCACCACGAGCAGGCAGAACGGCAGCGCGAGGGCGACCAGGCTCTTCGCCGGGAGGCGCGGCCCGGCGGCGGATTCAGCGCTGGATGTGTTCATCGCGTAGGCTCGGAGGACCCTCTAGGATGCGGCGGTCAGGGCCGAAGTTCCAGCCTCCGCGCGCCTTCGTCGCACGAGCGCGACCAGCGGCGCAAAGGGCACCCGCACCGGGCAGACGGCCGTCAGGGCCTCGAGCAGCGCGGCCGGGGCGTCGGCCGCGGCCCCGAGGTCGATGCCCGCCTGGCGCGAGACCCCCACGACGAAGGCCATCGGCCCGAGCGGGCCCAGCGCGCCGTACTCGCCGCGCTCGAGCGCCGCGACGTCGCAGGCCCCGCACGCGAAGCAGCGCTGCGCGCCCTCCTGCACCGGCACCTCCGCCGGCGTGGTGCTCAGCACCCCGTCGGGCCGGTACTGCGACTCGAAGCGCGCCAGCTGCGAGCGCCGCGGGAAGAGCCCCCGCAGCACCGTCCGCAGGAAGCTCCACCCCAGCCGCACCACGCTCTCGAACGACATCATCGGCCGT
>JAQBQI010000276.1 GCA_028287085.1 Myxococcaceae bacterium | reverse complement strand
GCGCTCGCGGTGCGCGACGCGTGGGCGCGGGCGCACCGGGCGCAGCTGCTCCCGCGGCTGGTGGAGGCGCTCGACATCGTCACCGAGGAGCGCTTCGTCGCCCGCGCGCGCGGCCTCGCGGAGGCGCTCGCGGGGGTGTCGGCGGTCTTCCCGGTGGCGGGCTGCACGCTGCTGTCGCTGCGGGGCTCGTTCGCGCTCGACCCGGGGGTCATCGACCGGCTGGTGGTCGACGAGGCGGGGCAGTGCGCGCCCGTGTACACCGTGGCGGCGCTGGCCCGCGCGCGCCGCGCGCTGGTGACGGGCGACGTGGCGCAGCTGCCGCCGGTGTACACGCTCGACGACCGCGTCGACGCGCGGCTCGCCCGCGGGCTCGACGACGAGGCGACGGCGCCCTTCCGCATGGGCGCCTCGGCGACCACGTCGGCGCAGGCCGTCGCCGAGCAGCGGGCGGCCGAGCCCCGCTCGCTGGTGGAGCACTTCCGCTCGCAGCCCGCGATCGTGGCGCTGGCCTCGTCGTGGAGCGGCTACGCCCTCGACGTGCGCACGCCGCCGCGCTCGCTCGCGGGCGTCTCGCGGCGGCTGTCGCGCCCGGTGATCGTGGTCGACGTGCGCGGCGACGGGGGCCGGGCGCCCGAGGGGGTGGTCAACGAGGCGGAGGCCGCGCGCGTGGTGGCGGCGGTGGCGGCGCTGGTGGCCGACGGGGTCGACCCCCGCGACGTGGCGGTGCTCACGCCCTTCGTCGGGCAGAGCGCGCGCATCGAGCGGATGCTGCTCGCGCAGGGGCTGGTGCACGAGCGCGGGGTGCTGGTGCGCACGGTGCACAAGCTCCAAGGGGGGGAGCGGCGCGTGGTGGTGTTCTCGGTGACGGCGACCGCGCCGAAGCACCTGCGCTGGCTGGCCGCGCGGCCGCACCTGCTGCACGTCGCGACGAGCCGCGCGCAGGACCACCTGGTGGTGTTTCTCGACGTGGAGCGCGCGCGGTCGGAGCCGCTGCTCGGACCGCTGATCGCGCTGGCGAGGTGACCTCACCCCGCCCTGGACCCCGCCCCGCCGCCTCGGCGACGATGCCCGCCATGTCCGACGGATCGAACCCGCTGCTCCGCTTCGTGCACGCCCGCGGGCCCGCGACGGCGGTCTTCGTCGACGAGCGCGCGGTCTCCTTCGCCGAGCTCGACGACCTCAGCGCGGGCGTCGCCGCGGCGCTCGACCGGCGCGGCGTGGCGCGCGGCGATCGCGCGGCCCTGGTGCTGCGCTCGTCGCTCGACGGCGTCGCGTGCCTGCTCGGCTGCCTGCGCCGCGGCGTCGTGGTGGTTCCCGTCAACCCGTCGTACCAGGAGCAGGAGTTCGCCCACGTGCTCGCCGACAGCGGCGCCGCGCTGGTCATCGAGGACGAGGCCTGCCCCGCCCTGCGCGCCGCGCTCGACGGGCGCCCGGTGGTGTCGTCGCGCGCGCTGCTCGCCGAGGCGCCGCCGCTCGCGGCGGGCGACGGGCCGGTGCACGACGACGACCTCGCGCTGCTGATCTACACCTCCGGCACGACGGGGCGCTCGAAGGGCTGCGCGCACACCGTGGCGGGCCTGGCCGCGGGCGTCGACGCGCTGATGGCGCTGTGGGGCGTCACGGCGCGCGACGTGGTGATCAACGCGCTGCCGCTCTTTCACGTGCACGGGCTCTGCGTGGCGCTGCTGGGGGCTCTCTCGCGGGGCGCGGCGACGCGGCTCGTGCCGCGCTTCTCGCCGGAGGCGGTGGTCGACGCCGCGCGGCGCGGGGCGACGGTGTTCATGAGCGTTCCGACGATGGTGCACCGGCTGCTCGGGGCCCTCGACGACGACGGGGCGGCGGCGCTCGGGGCGCTGCGGCTCGTGACCTGCGTCTCGGCCGCGCTCTCGGCGGAGCACCTGCGGGCCTTCGAGGCGCGCACCGGGCTCACCATCCTGGAGCGCTACGGCATGAGCGAGACGCTCATCACGCTGTCGAACCCGCTCGACGGCGAGCGGCGCGCGGGGGCGGTGGGCTGGCCCGTCCCGGGGACGCTGATTCGCGTGGTCGACGACGAGCTGCAGGTGAGCTCGCCCGGCACCATGAAGGCCTACTGGCAGCGCCCCGACGCCGACGCGGAGAGCTTCGTGACCGAGGCTGAGGGCCGGCGGTGGTTCAAGACGGGCGACGTGGTGGCCCTCGACGACGACGGGTGCGTGCGCATCGTGGGCCGGGCGAGCCAGGACATCATGAAGGTCGGCGGCTTCAAGCTCTCGACGCGCGAGATCGAGGAGCAGATCGAGGCGCACCCGGCCGTGCGCGAGGTCGCGGTGGTGGGCCTCCCCGACGAGGAGTGGGGCGAACGGGTCTGCGCCGTGGTGGCCCTGCGCGACGGGGCGACGCTCACGCTGGCGGAGCTGCAGGCGCACGTGAAGCTCGCGGAGGTGAAGCGTCCGCGCGCGCTGGTGCTGGTCGACGCGCTGCCGCGCAACGCGCTCGGCAAGGTGCTCAAGTCGGCGCTGAAGGCGCGGCCGGCGGGCTGACCGCGGGCCCAACCGATGGCACGGCGGGTGTAACAATCGCCCCCGTGCGCCGCGCCCTCGCCACCGCCCTCGTCGCCGCGCTGCCCCTCGCCGGCCTCGGCGCGGCGGCGGCCCGCGACCGTCC
>JAQBQI010000264.1 GCA_028287085.1 Myxococcaceae bacterium | reverse complement strand
CTCGCGGGTTGACCGTGCGGGCCGTGGTGGTGTTCGATGACCGGCGTGGGACGAAGTGACGACAGCCGCAAGAAGGTGAACCAGTCCGCGATGATCGGCGCCGGCCTCGGGCTGCTGCCGTTCCGCTTCGCCGCGCCCGCGGTGGCGGCGCTGGGGATGAAGGTCATGAAGGACGTGCAGGACGCCTTCGAGGCCGAGAGCTCGCCGGTCGAGCAGGCCGCCGCGGCCGCCGTGCTCGGCGCCGGGGAGTTCGCGCTGGGCTCGGCCTCGCGGGCCGCGCGGCTCATGCCGTGGGCGGGTCCGATCGTGAGCGCGGTGCTCACCGCCGCGGCGCTCAAGGCCCTCGGCGAGGGCGCCATCGCGTACTACCAGTGGTCGACCAACAGCCGCGACGCCGCGGCCCGCACCGCCGACGCCTCGGGCTCCGGCGACGGCGCGTCGCGCGTCAACTTCTGACCGCCCGTTAGGCGCCGACGGCCTCCGCGCGAGATGGACCTCCAGCGCTCGCAGCTCCCCTCCGCCCTGCTCGCCTGGATCGACCGCGTCGGCTGCGCCGACCCGCTCTCCGACGCGCTGCCGTACTCCGCGCGCTGGCTGCTCGAGCGCTGGGGCGCCGGCGACGACCACCTGCCGCTGCACCTCGTCCACGACCTCGGCCACCTGCTGCTGCGCGGCCGCGACTTCCGCTTCGCATCCACCGGCGCCCTGCACCGCTGGAGCGACGCCGACCGCGCCGCGCGCCTCGCCTACGAGGACAAGGTGCTCGGCCGCTGGGCGCTCGACCCGACCGTGCTCGACGCCCACGTGGCCATCGCGGGCATGCCCGCCGCGCGCCGCGACGCCGCCGTGGCGCACGCCGTCGGGCTCGCCCTCGCGGGGCCCCTGCTGGCCGCGGCCGACGTCGCGCGCGGCAACCCGGCGCACCTGCGCGCGTGGCTCGCCGAGCTGCCCGCCGTGGCCGCCGACGAGCCCGAGGCGATCCACGACAAGGTGAGCGAGGAGTGGCGCGCGTGGGCCGACGCGCAGCACGCGGCCTGCGTGCGGGCGCTCCCCGGCGGGCGCCTCTTCCGCGCGGAGGACCTCTGGGAGATCGCCCACCTCCCGGAGCTGCCGAGCGAGAGCGCGCGCCTCGCGCTGCGCACGATCCTGGGGCTGACGGCGCGCGTCGGGGCGGTGTCGCCGTCGGTGGCGCTGACGCTGCGGCACCGGGCGCGGGAGGTTCCGATCGAGGCCGAGGAGGCCGACCAGTACCCGGCGGGCGGCTTCGACGCGATCAGCACGCGCGGCACCTTCGAGAACCTGGTGCGCAGCGAGGTGGCCTACGTGGGCGAGGGGGCCACCGAGCGCGGCGGGGTCGACCTCTTCGACGTGCGCTTCGCCGAGAACGAGCTGCTCTTCTACACCCGCGACGAGTCGCCGCTGCTCGACGCGCGGCGCGACCTCACGGTGGTGCTCCACCGCCCGGCGGCGCAGCGGCACAAGCACCCGGCGCTGGAGGCGCAGACGCTGGTGCTCACCGAGGCGCTCGCGCTCGCGCTCCAGGGCGACCTGCTGCGGGTCTTCGGCCCGTCGGGCTCGCGCTGCGCCATCGTGTGGCTGGCCGAGCGCCCGGGCGACCTCGACGCGGCCGAGGAGGAGCGCGCGCTGCTGTCCTTGCCGCTGTCCGCGGAGATCGCCCACCGCAGGGTGGTGTTGCAGGTGGCGCGCTCGTGGGACGAGGTGCCGCTGGCGGGGCGGGTGGTGTGCTCGCCGCTGGCGGAGGACGAGGCCGTGCCGCGGGCGGCGTGGGTGCGGGTCGACGAGGCGGCGTGGCACCTCGGCGACGCGCGGGTCGAGGCGGCCCACGGGGCGCCGGCGCTGCGGGCGCTGGCCGACCGGCTGCTGACGATGCTCACGCGCCGCGCGAAGCGGCGCCCGAAGCGGGCGACGTAGCCCCGGCCGGGTTCACCGCGTGCGGTGAAGTGGTTCACCGCACGCGGTGAAAGTTCAGTTCAGGAACTCGAACGCGATCGAGAAGCCGTTGACCTCGGGGTACTCGGCGACGAGGGCGTCGCAGCACTGGCGCGCGAGGCCGAGCACCTCGGGCGAGGGCTCGTCGGGGTCGGCGTCGGGGCGCACGGCGAAGACCAGCACGAGCGTGTCGTCGTCGCCCGCGTAGGCGTCCTGGAAGTCGACGATGAAGTCGTCGAGGTCGCCGGTGGGCGAGAAGCCGTGGAGCTTCTCCAGGTGGTCGTCGAGGAAGGTGGCGGCGGTCTGAACGGCTTCGGCGAGGTCCACGGTCGGGACTGGATACGCCCGCCGCGGGGGCCGTCAAGCGGTCTCAGACCATGACGAGGTCGTCGGCGCTCTCGGCGGCCTGGGCGGTCACCTGGATGAGCTCCTCCTCGCGCGCGACGGCGAGCTCGTAGAGCGACGCGAGCAGCGCCGGGTGCTGCCGCACGATGCCCATGAAGTTCTCCGGCGCGAGCACCAGGGCCACCGTCGGCTCGGTCGCCACGACGGTCGCGCTGGTCGGGCGGCGCAGCACCAGCGAGATCTCCCCGACGCAGGCGCCCGGGTCGATGCCGCCCACGACGAGGTCGGTGCCGTCGTCCTGCCGGCGCCGCACCTCGACGCGCCCGGAGGCCACCAGGAAGAGCCCCGCCGACTCGCTGCCCTGCGCGAAGAGGGCCTCGCCGTCGGCGTACTCGCGCGTCTCGAAGGCGTCGGCCAGCGCCGCCCGGTCCGCCGCGGGGACCTCCCGCAGCAGCGGCGCCGTGCGCAGGAGGTTCTGCACGAGCCGGTGGCGGCTGAAGGCCCGGAGCTCGTCGCCGAGCGCGGGCACCTCCTTCACCGCGAGCGCGAGCGCCACCGGCGGCGCCTCGAGCACGATCGACGCCCGCGTCGTGTGCACGCTCGCCGCGCGCGGCGCCTGGGTGAGCAGGGCCATCTCGCCGAAGACCGACTCGGCGCCGAGCACCGCGAGCTCCTCGAGCTCGTCGGGCAGCACCGAGGGCAGCGACTCGCGCGGCGTCGGCTCGTCGGCCACCGCGTCGATGTGCTCGTCGACCACCCGCAGCGTCGCGAGGCGCCGCGCGATGCGCACCTCGCCGCGCGCCACGACGAAGAGGCTGCCGCCGCGCTCGCCCTCTTGAATGGCCGCGTGGGCGGGGCCGAACATGCGCACCTCCATCGCCTGCGCGAAGCGCTCGAAGGCGCCGTTGGGCAGCGAGCCCCAGAGCGGCAGCCGCCCGCGCGCCGGGAGCTTCGCCGGGAGCGCCGCGCGCAGGGCCTCGATCTTCTTCGTGGCGAGGGCGACGAGCTCGGCGCGGGGCACGTCGGTGAGCTCGACGACGCGGTCGCTGGCGAGCGGCGGGGGCAGCACGGAGATGTTGCGCCCGCGCACGGCGTCGGCGCCGAAGACGCCCGCGAGCTCGGTGAGCAGCTCGGTCTTCGAGGTGAGCCGCTGCACCGCGATGGCCGCCGCGACGGCGTGCGCGGCGAGGCCCTGGAGGGCGAGCGCGCGGGCGGCCGTCTCGAAGGCGAGGCGGGCGAGGGCCATCGCGCCGATCGAGACCGCGGCGCGGCCGATGACGTCGACGGCGGGCGCCCCGGCGCCGACGTCGTCGAGCACCGGGATGGCGATGCGCAGGCACTGGTCGGGGTCGTTCTGGGCGAGCGCGGCGACGCTCTGGTCGAGGGCCGTGGTGGGCGCGCGGGGGCGCGAGCGCTTGCGGGGCGTCGGGTCGGTCATGGCGACCGCGGACGCTACCAGACTCCCGCGCGGGCGCGGCAGAAGTGGCCACGCGGAGAAGGGACCGATAGGCTGCGCGCCCTGTGATCCGACGAAGCGGCTGGTGGGGGGTGATCGCGCTCTGTTCTCTCGGGGCGCCGGGATGCCGGCAGCACCCGCCGCCGCCGACGGTGGCGGTCGAGGACGTGAGCCCCGCCGCCGCGCGGGCGCCCGAAGTGGTCGACGCGGGCGCGGCCGACGCGGGCGTCCCCGGGCGGGGCGGCGCGCTGATGAGCCTCGCGGCGGAGACGGCCACGACGATGGCGCGCATCCGGGGGCTGAGCCTCGAGCACGAGGTGCGCAGCGAGATGTTGAGCCGCGACGCGATCATCGCGCGGCTGCGCGAGAAGGTCGTCCACGACTATCCCGCCGGGGAGATCGCGCTGGAGGGCGAGCTCTACAAGCGCCTCGGCCTGCTGCCCGAGTCGATGGACTACGAGCGCACCGTGCTCGCGCTGCTCGAGGAGCAGGTGGCGGGCTTCTACGACCCCGACGTGCAGACGCTCTACATCGCCGACTGGCAGCCCGCGGCGGTGCAGCCCGTCACGATGGCGCACGAGATCACGCACGCGCTGCAAGACCAGCACTTCCACATCGGCCGCTACACCCACCACGTGCGGGGGCGCGGCGACGCCCAGACCGCGGCGATGGCCGTGATGGAGGGCGACGCGACGGCGGCGATGCTGGACTTCACGCTGATCCCGCTGGGGCGGCGCGCGCGGGACATCCCGGACGTGACCTCGCTGATCGCGGGCCAGTTGCAGGGGGCCGACCAGGTCCGCCTGCGCGAGGCGCCGCGGGCCCTGCGCGAGATGATGCTGTTCCCCTACCTCGCGGGCCTCGCGATGTGCGCGCGGGCGATGCGCGAGGGCGAAGGCTACGGCCGGGTCGACGCGCTGCTGGCGCGCCCGCCCGACTCGACCGAGCAGGTGCTGCACGCCGAGAAGCTGAGCGCGCGCGAGGCGCCGGTGGCGGTGCCGGTGCGGGTGCCGCCGGCGCTCGCGGGCGAATACGAGGTCGCGTATCACGACGTGCTGGGCGAGCTCGTGGCGCGGCAGTTCTTCTACGGGGCGATGCCCGACGCGCGGGCCCACGCGGCGGCGCAGGGGTGGGGCGGAGACCGCGCGGTGCTGCTGGTCCCGCGGGGGTCGATGACGGCGGCGGGCGACGCGGGGGTGACGCTCGCGGGCGACGCGCTGACCCGCGACGTGATGCTCTGGACGGTGGCCCTCGACCCGGTGGCGG
>JAQBQI010000259.1 GCA_028287085.1 Myxococcaceae bacterium | reverse complement strand
CGCGTGGATCACCCACCCCGCCGTGCGCTGGGACGTCGCGCGCTCGCTCGCGGGCGGCGACGCGCCCGGGCACGTCCCCGCGCTGCGCCTCGCCTTCCACCGCCTGCCGGTCTCCGACTGCGTGCGGCTCGCGGTCGAGCTCCTGCCCCACGGCGACGCGCTCGCCGACCTCTGGGTCGAGCTGCTCTCCTCGCCGCGCCCCGCCCTCGTCGGCGTCGCGGCCACGGTGGCCGGCACGTTGCGCCTCCGCCGCGCGCTCACGCCCCTGGTGCAGCGCGCGCTCTCCCCCGCCGAGGAGGGCTGGCGGCTCATGGGCTGGGCCGGGGGAGGCTTCGGTGCCGCCCTGGTTCGCGCGGTGCGCAGCCCCGACGGGGCGCCGGTCGACCGCCTCGCGTGGGCGCTCGCGCACGCCGTCGCGCAGGGCGGGGCGCGCGAAATGGAGCGGGCGCGCCAGGGCGCCGACCCCCTGTTCGAGCAGGCGTCCACCCGGGCGCTCGCGCTGCAGGACGAGGTGCAGCGCTGGTCGCACGCGCTGCGCGACGGCCGCGGCGAGACCGACATCGAGCGGGCCGTGGCACCCCTGCTGCGGGGCACGGGAGACGCGGGCGGGCGCTGAGGCGTCCCGTCCGCGCGCCGCAGTCGGCGATGGACATGCACCCCTTGCGTCTCTAGGATGCCGCCCTCCCCTTCATGCGCATCGGCATTTTCAGCGACGTCCACGCGAACATCGAAGCGCTCTCCGCCGTGGTGGAGGCGCTGCGC
Organism: Myxococcaceae bacterium; assembly: GCA_028287085.1. GTDB lineage: Bacteria > Myxococcota_A > Polyangia > Polyangiales > SCUS01. Next base: position 3,183 of record JAQBQI010000259.1, on the reverse strand, counting down.
CGTGAGTCGCCCGACGTGATGTACTGCCTGGGCGACGTCGTGGGCTACGGCGCGTCGCCCAACGAGTGCGCCGATCTGGTGCGCAGCGTCGCGAAGGTCACCATCCTCGGCAACCACGACGCCGCCGTCGCGGGCCGCATGGACTACAGCTACTACTACGAGGCCGCGCGCCGCGCGCTCGACCTGCACGCCTCGGTGCTCACCCCCGAGAACCTCTCGTGGCTGCGCGCCCTCCCCTACAAGCACGTCGTCGGCGACACCGGCGTGCACCTCTGCCACGGCTCGCCGGTGCGCATCGAGGAGTTCGACTACATCTTCGCGCCCGAGCAGGCGCGCGACTGCCTCTCGATCTTCCCCGAGCTCGGTCACATCACCCTCATCGGGCACTCGCACCTCTGCAAGGCCTTCGAGATGACGGCCGACGACGTCACCGAGCTGCAGGGCCCGCCGCGCAGCTTCACGCTGCGCCCCGACCGCAAGTACATCGTCTCGGTCGGCAGCGTCGGCCAGCCGCGCGACTACGACAACCGCGCGAGCTTCGTGCTCTACGACTCCGAGACGAAGAAGTTCGAGTTCCGCCGGGTCGAGTACGACATCGAAGGGGCGGCGCAGAAGATCTTCGACGCCAGCCTCGAGCGCAACTTCGGCCACCGGCTCTTCATCGGCGTGTGACGGCGGCGGGGCCGCGGCTCCAGCCGATGCTCGCTGCGATCGAGAAGGTCGTGGCGCCGGTCGACGTGAAGAAGTCCTGGCCGACGGTGGCGTCGAGCTCGAACCACCGCAGCGGCCGCCACTGCACCCCGAGGTCGAGCGCGTAGACCCCGTCGACGGCGCTGTACTCGCGGCCCGCGCGCGTGGGCCCGACCTCGGTGACGTTCATGAGCAGCGCGCCGATGCGCACGCCGGCGTTGAGCACCACCGGTCCGACGCGCACCCGCGGCCCCGCGCTCACCCACGCCAGCGTGGTGAATCGCGCCCGGAACATGTCGACGGCCTCCCCCGTGATGGTCGGGAACTCGTAGATGTCGGCGCCGACGCGCACGAAGAACCAGCGGGCGTCGAAGCCGATGCCCGCGGTGAAGCCCGAGAGCGCCATCTCGCCGAAGCCGAAGTACTTGCCGTGGATGCCCTCGACCCGAGCCGCCGTGTCGTGCGGCCCCCGCTGCGGGAAGAACGACATCGCGCTCGGGTCGAAGCTGCTGAGCACGTAGCCGGCGCGCGCGTAGATGCCGGTCGCGAGCGGGTCGACCCCGGTCTGCGCGGCCGCGAGCGACGGCGCGAGCGAGCACGCGCCGAGGGCGAGCAAGGCGACCGCGGGCATGGCGGGGCGGGGCATCATCGGCGCACTGAGCAATGGATGTTCCGCTCGATGCGGGCGGGAGCACAAGGGCGGCGCGGCGCTTCGACGTGGCGAGCGCGGGGGCCACGTGGCGACCCGAGTCGCCACCCCACGGAGGGGTTCAGGGCCCGACTCAGACCCCGGGCAGGTGGTTGAGGCGCGGCTTGACGGTGAGCACCGAGCACGGCGCGGTGCGCACGACGGCCTCGGCGACGCTGCCGAGCAGCAGGCGGTCGAGGCCGCGGCGGCCGTGGGTGCCCACCACGATGACGTCGGCGTGCACGGCGAGCGCGTGCGCGACGATGGTCTCGGCGGGGGAGCTGCCGGGCTGCGCCGAGAACTGGAGGCGCACGCCCTCGACGTGGGCGTGGCGCGAGCGCTCGGTCTCGACCATGCGCCGCAGCTCGTCGCAGGCGTGCTCGGAGCTGCCCATGGCGGCGAGGTCGTCGTGGCCGGGCGCGATCACCGTCATGACGTGCACCTCGGCGGGCGCGGCGCGGGCGGCGACCTCGAGCGAGGTGTGCAGGGTGAGGGGCGAGCAGTCGCTGAAATCCAGGGCGACGAGGAGGCGGAGCATCAGGGTGTGCCGGCTACGGATCGGGTGGGGTTGCTAGAACCGGGAGGGGCGATCGGGCTCAGGCCGACTTGCTCGACGGGGGCGGCGGGGCCTCGGGGGTGCCGCCCTCGTTGCCCTCGCGCAGGCCGCGCTTGAAGTTGCTGATGCCCTCCCCGAGGCCGCGCCCGAGCTGCGGAATCTTCGTGGCGCCGAAGATGAGCACGACCAACAGCAGGATGACGACGAGCTCAGACGGTCCAAGACCCAACATGGGGAAACGCTCCTTCCGGGTGACGGTCGTCGGTTCTACACCGCGCGAACGCCGCCGGGCAACCCGACGAGCGCGGCGAGGGCCGCGAGGTCAACCCGCAGCACGCGCACCGACAGGCGCTCGACCCGCGCCGCGACCGCCACGCGGTGGCCCGAGTCGAGGTCGACGCGGGCGAAGCGCCAGCGCGCGGCGTCGTCGTCGAGCGACGGGGCGAAGCGCACCCGCACGGGCTCGTCGTCGGGCGCGAAGCTGAACTCCCTCAGCGGCAGCGCGAGGCCCATGCCGCGGGCCTTGATGTAGGCCTCCTTCAGGGTCCAGAGCGCGAGGAAGCGGTCGCGGTGGCGCGCGTCGGGCAGCGCCCGCAGCCCGGCGACCTCGTCGGGCGAGAAGAAGCGGTCGGCCACCTCGAGCGGCCGCACCGCGCGGTCGAGGCGCTCGACGTCGACGCCCACCGCCGGGTCGCGGCCGAGCGCCAACGCCACGAGCCCGCGGGTGTGCGAGAGGTTGAAGAACACCTCGCTCGCCGGGTGCTCGACCGCGGGGCGCCCGTGGGCATTCAGCGAGAAGCGCCACGCGTCGTGGGCCACCGGCGACCACGCCGAGAGCGCCGCCCGCAGCAGCGCCCGCCCGCAGAGAAACTCCCCCGCCGCCCCCTCGTGGCCGTAGCGCGCGTGCCGCGCCCGCTCGTCGTCGGGCAGCGCCGCCCGCAGACGCGCCGTGGTCTCGGGCGGTAGCGCGCGCGGAATCTCCACGCAGCACACCAGCACCTCCCCCGGGCCCGGGGGCGCCGGGGGAATCACGCCGGTCACGGCGCGCAGTCGAGGGCGACCGAGCGCAGGGCGGGCGTGGCCGTCCCGTCGCCGGTGAACACGGCCATCGCCTGCACGCGGCGCACGCCGTCGCCGAGGGCGATGGTGCGCTCGGCGGTGGGCGCGCTCCACGCCGACCAGGCGTTGGGGGCGGCGTCGCGCTCGACGCGCGTCTGCACCGTGACGCCGTCGCCGTCCCAGCGCAGCG
>JAQBQI010000229.1 GCA_028287085.1 Myxococcaceae bacterium | reverse complement strand
AGCACGCAGGTGAACCCGCCGGCGCAGTAGAACCCCGGCCAACGGCACGCCGCGCCCGCCCCGCCGAGCACCACGCACACGCCCGGGCCGGTCTCCGCCGAGCACACGGCGACGCCGTCGCAGCGCGGGGCGGTGTCCCGGCAGTCGCCGCCCGCGGTGCCGGCGGTGATGCACACGCCGTGGCCGTCGTCGGCGGGGTCGGTGCGGTAGCACCCGGTGCCGGCCGCGCAGTGGATGTAGCTGGTGCACGGCGCGCCCGACCCCACGACGTTGCCGCAGAACTGAACCCCCGAGCTGGACGTGAGGCACTGCATGCCGCCGTCACAGCGGACGGAGGTGGCGCGGCACCCGGTGCCGGGCACGGTGCCGTCGGCGCGGCAGGTCCCGACGTCGCCGTCGTCGGGGAGGACGCACTGGTACTGGCTCGGGCACACGGTGCGATCGCGCGAGCACGGGCCGTTGGCGGAGGCGGGCACGCGGCACTCGCGCGCGCCGCTCGTGACGATGGCGCACCCGAGGCCCGGATCGCACTCGGGCACCGCGGCGCGGCACGGGACGCCGACGGCGGTGCCCGGGGCCACGCAGGTTCCGCGCTGCGCGCCCCGCGTGAGCAGGCGGCAGAACGATCCGCCGACGCAGCGGTTGAAGTCGTCGCACGCGGCGCCGAGGCCCACGTCCCGGACGCAGATGCTGGTCGTCCCGCTGCTCGGGGCGGCGCAGGTCATGCCGGCGTCGCAGGCCGGCGAGCTGGTGCGGCAGGTGGTCGACGGCGCGGTGCCGTTGGCGAGGCAGGTGCCGGCCTCGCTGCCCGGCGCGGGGAGCGCGCAGGAGTAGCCCGGGACGCACCGCCCGGTGGCGCCGCTGGCGAGGCAGGTGGCGCCGGGCGCGAGCGTGGGGTCTTCGGTGATGGTGAGCTCGTAGGCGCCGCGGTCGAAGGCGCCCGACGTGAGGGGCGAGTAGCCGCCGAGCACGATGTAGATGACGGTTCCCACCGGCTGCGGTTCGATGAGCAGGCGCGACGTGAGGCCCGAGGTCGCGGCGAGCTCGGGGTTGTCGTCGTTGCACGCGCTGCTGATGGACGCCGCGCAGCGGGTCGTGGCGTAGAGCACGGTGTCGTACGACGCCCGCGTCCCCGGGTTGGACGTGGTGACGCGCAGCGAGACGCTCGCGGCCGCGACGTAGCGGTAGACCACCTGACCCGTCGAGCGCGGACACGACGCGGTGGAGTTGACGATGGGCGAGCGCGCCGCGAGGACGCCGCCGGGGTTCTGCGCGGCCCACGCGGCGGTGCTGTCCCCCAGGATGCGGATCACGTTGCCCGCGCGGACGCCGACGCGCGCCACCTCGATGACCGGGAGCCCGGCGCACTGCTCGCCGCACGGCGCGCCCGGCGGACAGACACAGGAGCCCGCGGTGCAGGTCTCGCCCGCGGCGCACGCCCGACCGCAGCCGCCGCAGTGGGCCGCGGTGGTGGCGAGGTCGACGCACTGGGTTCCGCAGAGGGTGCCCGCGGTGCAGGCGCAGGAGCCCGCCACGCAGGTCGAGCCGACGCCGCAGGGGTTGTCGCAGCGGCCGCAGTGCCCGTTGGAGGTGGACACGTCGAGGCACGTTCCGCCGCAGCGCAGCCGCGCCCCGTCGCACTCGCAGCGCCCCACGCGGCAGGCCTCGCCCGCGCCGCACGTCGCGCCGTCGTCGGGCATGCCGTCGCAGTCGTCGTCGCGCCCGTTGCACGTCTCGGCCGCGCCCGAGAACACCATCGGGTTGCCGTCGTCGCAGTCGTCGCCGCCGCAGACGCGCGGCGCGTGCATGTCGCCGTCGCCGTCGAGCGGGCGCGCCACGCAGAGCCGCGTGGCCGGGTCGCAGCGCTCTCCCGTGGTGCACGGGTCGGTGTCGGCGCAGTCGCCGTCGGTGCCACAGATGCGCGGGGGCACGTCGGCGGTCAGGACGACATCGACGACCGGGACGACATCGACGACCGGGACGTCGGGGTTCGGAGTCGCGTCCTCACCAGGAACAACATCCGCGATCGGGACCACGTCGATCGACGGTACCGCGTCGAGGCCCGGGGCGGCGTCGACCCCCGGCTTGGCGTCGACCACCATCGCAGCGTCCGCAGCGTCGGCGGCCGCGTCGCGGGTGTTGAAGTCACCGCCCAGCGAAGGGGAACAGGCGACGATGGAGAGAAGCCCGACGAGGAGAAGTGGCCGACGCATATTGGCCAGGCACCATACAGGACATCTGTCGCGCGCTGGGCGCGGCCGATCGTCCACTTCGGCGTGAGCCGGCTGTGAGGACGGTGCGTCGCTCCCATGAATCGCGACCCGCTCGCCGGTAGTGTCGTCGGCGCCGTGTGACGCGCCCAGCGCGACCGGGCGCGACCGAGCAGCACGGCGATCTGGGGGCGCCTTGGGCGTACAGTCGATCAACGCGTCCGCGCGGAGGGGCGCGTCCGCGCCGACGCCCCCGAGAGGACCCCGATGACGCCCCGACCCGCCCCGATCACCCGGCAGCTGTCCTTCCTCGACCGCTACCTCACGCTCTGGATCTTCCTCGCGATGGGCGTCGGCGTCGCGCTCGGGCAGCTCGCGCCGGGCGTCGGCCGGGCGCTCACCCACATGAGCGTCGGAACCACGTCGGTCCCGCTCGCGGTCGGGCTCATCGTGATGATGTACCCGCCCTTCGCGAAGGTCCGCTACGAGCACCTGGGCAAGGTCTTCCGCGACCCGAAGGTGCTCGCCCTGTCGCTGTTGCAGAACTGGGTCATCGGGCCGCTGCTGATGTTCGGCCTCGCGGTGCTCTTCCTGCGCGACCGGCCCGAGTACATGGTCGGGCTCATCCTCATCGGCCTCGCGCGCTGCATCGCGATGGTCGTGGTCTGGAACGACCTCGCCCGCGGCGACGCGGAGTACTGCGCCGGGCTCGTCGCGTTCAACTCCGTCTTCCAGGTGCTCTTCTTCTCGGTCTACGCGTGGTTCTTCGCGACCGTGCTCCCGGTCTGGCTCGGCCTCCCGGGCGCGGTCGTGCACGTCTCGATGGGACAGATCGCGGAGAGCGTCGCGCTCTACCTCGGGCTGCCCTTCGCGGCGGGCGTCGCCACGCGCTTCCTGCTCCGGCGCGCCAAGGGCGACGCGTGGTACCGGACGGAGTTCATCCCGCGCGTGAGCCCCCTCACGCTGGTGGCGCTGCTCTTCACCATCGTCGTGATGTTCTCGCTCAAGGGCGACGCGATCGTGCGGCTGCCCCTCGACGTGCTGCGGGTCGCCCTGCCGCTGCTCGTCTACTTCCTGCTCATGTTCTTCGCGTCGTTCTTCCTGAGCCGGCGCGCGGGGGCGGACTACGCGCGCTCGGCGACCCTCTCGTTCACCGCGGCCTCCAACAACTTCGAGCTGGCGATCGCCGTCGCCATCGCGGCCTTCGGCATCCACCACGGCGCGGCCTTCGTCGCGGTCATCGGCCCGCTCGTCGAGGTGCCGGTGCTGATCGCCCTGGTCCGCGCGGCCCTCTGGCTGCGGGTCCGGTATTACCCGGAGGAGGTGGCCGCCGAGGCGCTGGCCGCCACGAGGTCGAGGGGTTGATCGCGGCCGAGCGCTTCGGTCGCGCGGTCGCTCGGCTGAGGCGCGCGATGGAGGGCGTGCGCAACTACGCGCTGGTGACCGCGGCGTACTGGGCCTTCACGCTCACCGACGGCGCGCTGCGCATGCTGGTGCTGCTGCACTTCCACGCGCTCGGCTACAGCCCCGTCCAGCTCGCGTTCCTCTTCCTCCTGTACGAGTTCTTCGGGGTCGTCACCAACCTCGTGGGCGGCTGGATCGCCGCCCAGATGGGCCTGCGCGTGACGCTCCTGGGCGGCCTCGCGCTCCAGGTGGTCGCGCTCGGGATGCTCTCGCTCCTCGACCCGCACTGGGCGCGCGGGGCCTCGGTCGCCTATGTGATGGCCGCGCAGGGCTACGGCGTCATCCAGTCGGTCGCGCCCGCGCTCATCGGCCGCTGGACGGGCGGCCGCGCGCCGCAGGGTCCGGCCGCGCAGGTGCTCGCACTGCTGCTCGCGGCGACCATGGCCGTCGTCGCCCTCGGGCTCGGTGCCGGCGTCGCGCCGAACATCGTGATCCTCGGCGGCCTCGCCGCGTTCGGGGTCGTCTTCGCGGTGAACTCGTCGGTCCACTCGTACCTGATCCTCGCCTACGCGGACGGGGACAAGGTCGCGATGAACGTGGGCTTCTACTACATGGCCAACGCGGGGGGCCGCCTGGTCGGCACGCTGCTCTCGGGGCTGCTCTACCAGCACGCGGGGCTCGCGGGATGCCTCTGGGCCTCGGTCGCCTTCGCGCTCGCCGCCGGGGGGCTCTCGCTCCTGCTGCCCCAGAAGAACACGACCCTCCGACTGACGGAGATGAAGGCCGAGGGCTCCTCCGACTGATTCACGCGGCCGCTGGCGTTGTACGGTCGCGGCGCTCCGCGTGCGGTGGGGGAGAAAGAACCGCAAGGGCGCAAGGGTCGCAAGGATGAGAGGGAGGAGAATGAGGAGAAGGACGAGGACGAGGAGTTCTCAGGATCTGTGCGTCTGAAAGCCCATCTCGTCTCTCATCCTTGCGACCCTTGCGCCCTTGCGGTTCCTTCTCCCCCACCGCCCGAGGGGCGCCGCGGGCGGCCGGCGCGAGGGCCCGCGCGGACTATCGGCTCGCGAAGCTCCCGCCGGCCTCGAGGTGCTCCGCGACGTAGCCCGCGGCGGCGAGGTCGACCGCGGCCTCTCGGTCGTCGTGGGGCAGCACGGCCAGCTCCGCCAGGAAGCTCAGGCGCATGCAGGCCTTCGCGCGTTCGTAGGTGGGGGCGGGAAGGGCACCGCACAAGGCCTCCACCACGCGGACGTGGTGCCCGCGCTCCTGCCATCGTTCTCGGTCGAGCGCCATGTCGCCGAGCGTGGGACCGACCTGCCCCGGCCGGTAGCCGGAGGGCGCACGAGCGGCCTCGACGAAATCAATGCGGCGGCGTGGGGGGGGCTCCCGACCGGCGCGGTCGGGCCCTACGCGTCGCGGGTGAGCCAGCTCGACCAAGCAAGCGGACGCAGACTGTTCGACGCCATCGACAGGGTCCTCGGCGACGAGTCGCTGACCATCGAGGAGGTCGCGCGCAGGGTCGGGTGCTCGCCGCACGACGTACTCGAGGCGCTCCGGCGCTTCGATCGCACGAGCAGGATCAGCCTCGTGCCCGGGGCCGACGCCGCGGTCGTCGTGCGCTCGATGGGCTGACTCCCCCGCCGCCGCACCTCGCGCTGAGGGGCCGGCCCGTGGGCGTTCAGGTCGGTCCGTCGCCCGCGCCGACAGGCTCCAGCTTGTCCTGCGTGCGCGTCTCGAAGTCGCTCGCGTCGTGCCGCTCGCGCAGCTGGCTCTCGGGCTTGCCGAAGGCGCGGTTGACCATGCGGCCGCGCTTCACGGCGGGGCGCTCGGCGATCTCGTTCGTCCAGCGGTTGACGTGCGCGTAGCTGGCGGTCTGGAGAAACTCCGCGGCGTCGTAGACGAGGCCCGCGACGAGCGCGCCGTACCAGGGCCAGATCGCGATGTCGGAGATCGAGTACTCGTCACCGGCCATGTAACGGAGCGCCGCGAGGTGGCGGTCGAGCACGTCGAGCTGGCGCTTCACCTCCATGGCGAAGCGGTCGATGCAGTACTCGATCTTCACCGGCGCGTACGCGTAGAAGTGGCCGAAGCCGCCGCCGAGGTAGGGGGCGCTGCCCATCTGCCAGAAGAGCCACGAGAGGCAGGCCGTGCGGGCCTGGTGCTCCGTCGGCAGGAGGGCGCCGAACTTCTCGGCCAGGTAGAGCAGGATGGCGCCGGACTCGAACACGCGCGTCGGCGGGTCGGTGCTGCGGTCCATCAGCGCCGGGATCTTCGAGTTCGGATTGACCTCGACGAAGCCGCTGCCGAACTGGTCGCCGTCGCCGATGTTGACGAGCCACGCGTCGTACTCGGCGCCGCGGTGGCCGAGCGCGAGCAGCTCCTCGAGCATCACGGTGACCTTCACGCCGTTGGGCGTGCCGAGCGAGTAGAGCTGCAACGGGTGGCGCCCGACCGGGAGCACCTTCTCGTGCGTCGCTCCGGCGACCGGGCGATTGATGTTGGCGAAGCGGCCGCCGGTCTGCGCGTTGGGCGTCCAGACCTTCGGGGGAACGTAGGAAGAGTCGGTCATGGGGAGTGGTCCCTTCGTTGGAGGAAGCGGCCCGATCTCTACCGCTTCCGGGCCCTCCCCTGGGGCGGTTTTCTCTCGCCGCTCGTGGGGCGCAGGGAGGTCGCGCGGGTCGTCGCGCCGCGTCAGCCACCGCGCGGGGTCGTTGGCGCCCCAACGGCCGGACGGGCAGCCTCCCCGCCGGGCCTCGGCGGATCGCCCGGCGGCCGGCACAGCACGGCGCCGGGCTGCCCGCCCGCCGGCAGCAGGTACCCCACGCAGCCCGCGCAGGCTGCGCACTCCGAGACGTACGTCGCCCCGCCGTGGCGATCGCAGTGCACCGTCAGCCGACGTACGACGACGCCGTCCGCCGTGATCGTCTCCTGCTCCTGGATGTCCCGCTCGACGAGGTCCGCCATCGTGATCATTGCCCCTTCGCGGACCGCGGTCGTAGCGACCGCGTCTCAGCGTGACGAAGCAGCGGCCGTGCCGGCGCCGCGGCCCAGCGCGTAGTGCCGCGTCTGCCCGACCTCGCGCGCCAGCTCGGCGCGGAAGTCGGGGTGGGCGATCGACACCAGCGCCTCGGCGCGCTCGCGCAGCGTGAGCCCGTGGAGGTACACCGCGCCGTACTCGGTGACGACCCAGTGCACGTGCCCGCGGGTGGTCACCACGCCGGCGCCCGGCTTGAGCGCCGCGACGATGCGCGACACCGTCCCGCCGGCCGCCGTGGAGGGCAGCGCCAGGATGGGCTTGCCGCCGCGGGAGAGCGCCGCGCCGCGGATGAAGTCCATCTGTCCGCCGATGCCCGAGTAGATGCGGTGGCCGATGGAGTCGGCGCACACCTGGCCCGTGAGGTCGACCTCGATGGCCGAGTTGATGGCGACGACGCGGTCGTTCTTGCGGATGAGCGCCGTGTCGTTGGTGCGGTCGCACGGGTGGAACTCCACCAGCGGGTTGTCGTGCACGAAGTCGTAGAGCGCGCGGGTGCCGCTGACGAAGCTGGTGACGGTGCGCCCCGGGTGGACGGCCTTGCGCCGGTTGGTCACCACGCCGCCCTCGATGAGCGGGATGAGCCCGTCGGAGAACATCTCGGTGTGCACGCCGAGGTCGTGCTTGCCGCCGAGGCGCGCGAGCACCGCGTCGGGGATGGCGCCGATGCCGAGCTGCAGCGTGGCGCCGTCCTCGACCAGCGCGGCGATGAGCTCGCCGATGCGCCGGTCGACCTCGGTCTCGGGCGCCGGGACGCGCTCGGGGAGCGGGCGGTCGGTCGCGACGAAGGCGTCGAAGCGCGCGAGCGGGATGGACGTGTGGCCGTGCGTGCGGGGCATGCGCTCGTTGACCTCGGCGACGACGATCCGCGCCGAGTCGACGGCCGCGCGGGCGGCGTCGACCGAGGTGCCGAGCGAGCAGAGCCCGTGGGCGTCGGGCGGCGAGACCTGCACCAGGGCCACGTCGAGGGGGATCGCCCCGGAGGTGAAGAGCGCGGGGATGTCGGCGAGGAAGACCGGGATGTAGTCCGCGTCGCCGTCCGCGACGGCGCGGCGCAGGTCGTCGCCGACGAAGAGCGAGACCGAGCGGAAGCGCCGCGCGAGCTCCGGGGCGGCGAAGGGGAAGGGCCCCGAGGTGTGGAGGTGGTAGAGCCGCACGCCGTCGAGGTCGTCGCGCGCGGCGAGCGCCGCGAGCAGCGGCGACGGGGTGGCGGCGGCGCCGTGCACGAAGATCCGGGCGCCCGCGGGGACGAGGCGCAGGGCGTCGGCGGCGGAGACGGCACGGCGGAGGGAGGGGTGCGACATGCGCGCGATGGTAGCGACGGGCGTGCCGGTGGTGTGGCCCGCGCCGCCGCGGCCTCGCCGCTCAGGGCGCCGGGCGGGTGGTCGAGACCGCGAGGGTCACGACGCCGCCGCCGGAGATGCACTGGAGAAGCCCGGCGGTCATCACGGTGCCGCAGAGCGTGAGCAGCGCGAGCGCCGCGGAGGCGAGCAGCGGCGCCGCCCGGTCCCACCGATCGGCGGCGGGTGCGGGGCCCAGGGGAGACGCGGCCCGCGGGCGATCGGTGGGGGAGTGGGTGGTCATGGCGGTGGAGAGTGCAATGTCACTGCCACCGGCGCCGCGCGCGCGGCGGCGGGTCGAACGCGCAAGCGGCGCGCCCCGCGCGCAGGGGCT
>JAQBQI010000215.1 GCA_028287085.1 Myxococcaceae bacterium | reverse complement strand
CGACGGTGACGGCGGGCGGCGGGCTGGTGGGCGCCGGCGGCAGCGCGGAGAGCGCGGCGACCTGCTTGGCGACGGCGAGCGCGCGGTCGTCGAGGCCCGCGTCCATCAGGTGCTCGGCCGCCCGGCGAAACCAGGTGCGCGCCCCGTCGAGGTCGCCGCGCGCCTGGAGCTTCTCGGCCGTGGCGAGGGCCCAGTCGGCCTCCTCGGCCGCCTCAGACTCCGCGGTCGACGCGCCCTGGTCTTCGGTTGCCATGCCGCCAGCTTAGCGAAAGCGCGGCGCGGCGGCGCGAGAACCTCACGAGCGATCGACGACGCGCAGGGCCGCCACGTAGCGCTCCCAGGCGCCCGCCGCGGTGAGCAGCTTGCCCGCCTCGTCGAGCGCCGCGTAGACGGGCGCCAGCGCCTCGCTCACCACGAAGCGCGCGCGGATCGTGTCGACCTCCGAGCGCCGCACCTCGAGCGCCGCCTGGGCCGCGCGCCGGGTCGCCCACGCGCTCACGCCCAGCACCACCAAGAGGTCGTGCCGCGTGGCCGCCTCGACCAGCGCCCGCAGCCGCGTGCGCTCGGGCCCCGGCGGCACCTGCGCGTCGGCCAGGGCGTGCGCGAGCCCCTCGACCCGCAGCAGCTGCAGCCAGTGGAGCGCCAGCATCGCCGGCAGCGCCGCGTCGCCGTGGGCGCGCACCAGCGTGGCGAGGTCGGTCTTGCGGGCGGCCAGCGCCGCGATGCGCTCGTTGGGCATGAGCGGCAGCGTCGAGAGGGCCGCGCCGTCGCCCCGCAGCGAGAGCTCCGTGCCGTCGCCGCCGAGCAGCTGGTAGGCCGCCGCGGGCTCGATGCGCGCGCGCGCGCCGTTGACGAGCAGCGCGTCGAGGGCCCGCGTCGGGAAGGGGATGCTCAGCGCCGAGCTGCGGGGCCGCACCTCCCAGGTGAATTGCTCGAGGCAGAGCAGGTCGAAGGCGACCTCCTGGGCGGCGCGCCCGAGCATCGCGACGAGCGCGTCGGCGGCCACGTAGCCCTGCGCGGCGAGCAGCGCCGCGCCGCGCGGGCCCACCCCGAGCGACACCGCGGCGAAGCGGGCGGCCTCCTGCGGCACGAAGCCGAGGCGCGCGAAGAGGGGGCCCACCTGCTCGTCGGCCTGGCTGCTGTGCAGCGACAGGAGGTGGCCGTTGGCGACGGTGAGCTGCCACTCGCGGGCGCCCTCGCGCAGCACGATGTCGCCCGTCGCGCGCACCCGCCACGCGGCGCTGAGCAGCGGGCCGAGGCCGAAGCGCTCGAGCCGCCCCGCGAGGCGCGCGTCGCCGTCGACCGGCAGCGGCACCAGCGCGTTGACCTCGACGTTCTCGCGCGGCAGGCGCCGCTCGGTGGCGCCCCGCGCGCCCGCGACGGCGCCCGAGGCGGTGGTCACGCCCTCGCGGCGCGCGTCGTCGTCGTCGTCGAGGGCGCCCTCGAGGGGCTCGAGCAGCTCCGGCGGAACGAGGTCGTCGAGGGAGTCGTCGCCCGCGGCCGTGAGCTCGAGCGACCCGGGGTCGGCCCCGACCACCCGCAGCGCGCGGCGCAGCGTGTCCTCGACCTCCTGGGTCACGTCGGGCGGGGACCAGGTGTTCTTCTCGTCGAGGCCGGGCGGGGTCTCGGCGAGCCACGCCTGCACCGACGAGAGGGCGGCGTCGCCGGGCACCCCGACGGGCGGCGCCGACGAGGCGCTGATGGTCACCACCGGCATGCTCGACTGCGCGGAGTGCGGCACGGGCGTCGGGGGCGACGGCCGCCGCGGCACCGGCGTGTCGAGGTTGGCCAGCGTGACGGGCGACAGCGGGCGGATCTTCGGGTTGGTGAGCGGCGCCCGGCGCCGCGGCGGCGGCGGGGCGCTCGGGAAGGCCGTGGTCACCATCGACCCGAGCAGCTCGACCAGCGAGTCGGGCGACACCGGCCGCGGGAGGATCACGTCGGCCCCGGACTTCAGCGCCCGCGCCCCGACGTCGGCCCCGACGCCCAGCAGCACCACCGGCACGGGGCCCTTGCGCCGCAGCCGCGCGACCGCCTCGAGCGCCCCGGGCAGCGCCTCGTCGAGCACCACCAGCCGCGCCCGCTCGGCCATCGCCACCTCGTCGAGGCGCTCGGCCGTCGCCGACACCACGAGGTAGCGGGCCGCCCGCAGCGCGTCGATGAGGTTGCCGTCCTCGGGGGAGAGCACCACCACCACGCGCTGCACGATCCGGCCATCGGGGTTGTCGCTCACCTCGGTCAACGGTCCTCCTCTGCGCCGCGATGCTAAGCCAGATGGGCCGCCGCCCGCAGCATCGCAATCGTCCGGCCGCCCCGCCGGCCCGTCGATGGCATATGGTGCGCGGCCCCCGTGACCGAACCGCTGCTCTCCATCCGCCACCTGTGCACGGAGTTCGCCACCGACGACGGCCGCCTGCGCGCCGTCGACGACGTCTCCTTCGACCTCGCGCCCGGCGGCGCCCTCGGCCTCGTCGGCGAGTCGGGCTGCGGCAAGAGCGTCACCTCGCTCTCCATCCTCCGGCTCATCCAGCCGCCCGGGCGCGTCGCGTCGGGGGAGATCCGCTTCGAGGGGCGCGACCTGCTCGCCCTCTCCGAGCGCGACATGCGCGCCGTGCGGGGCGCCCGCATCGGCATGATCTTCCAGGAGCCGATGAGCTCGCTCAACCCGGTGTACACCGTGGGCGACCAGATCGCCGAGGTGCTCATCCTGCACCGCAAGCTGTCCCGCCGCGCCGCCTGGGAGCGCGCCGTCGACCTGCTTACCCAGGTGGGTATTCCCTCCCCCGCCGAGCGCGCGTCGGCCTACCCCCACCAGCTCTCGGGCGGCATGCGCCAGCGCGTGATGATCGCCATGGCGCTGGCCTGCGAGCCCAAGCTCCTCATCGCCGACGAGCCCACCACGGCCCTCGACGTGACCATCCAGGCGCAGATCATCGAGCTGCTGCGCGACCTGCGCGCGCGGCTCAACATGGCCGTGCTGCTCATCACCCACGACCTGGGCCTCGTGGCCGAGTTCGCCGAGGACGTGGTGGTCATGTACGCGGGCCGCGTGGTCGAGCGCGCCCCGGTCGCGGAGCTCTTCGCCGACCCGCGCCACCCGTACACGCAGGGCCTGCTGCGCTCGGTGCCGAGCTACGGCGACAACCTCGGGGCGCGGCGCCTGCCGACCATTCCGGGGATGGTCCCCGACCTGCGGCGGCTGCCGTCGGGGTGCCGGTTTCGCGACCGCTGCGACAAGGCCTTCGCCCTCTGCGCCGAGTCCGAGCCGCGGCTCTACCGCTCGGCCGCGCGCGAGGAGATCCGGGGCGAGGTGGCCGACCCGGGCGACCGCCGCCAGTCGCGCTGCCACCTGGAGGCGATGTGAGCGACGAGGTGCTGCTCGAGGCGAAGGGGCTCTGCACCACCTTCGAGGTGACCCGCGGGATGTTCGGCGCCAAGGGCGTCGTGAAGGCCGTCGACGGCGTGTCGCTGTCGGTGCGCGCGGGCGAGACCCTCGGCCTCGTGGGCGAGTCGGGCTGCGGCAAGAGCACCCTCGGGCGCACCGTGCTGCGGCTGATCGACCCCGCCGCGGGGAGCATCTCCTTCGAGGGCGTCGACATCACCCGCCTCTCCCAGTCGCAGCTGCGCCCGTTGCGCCGCCGGATGCAGATGATCTTCCAGGACCCCTACGCCTCGCTCAACCCGCGGATGCGCGTGCGCGAGATCGTCGGCGAGGCGCTCGAGATACACGGCCTCGGCGCGCGGGGCAGCGAGCGCGAGGGGCGCGTCGAGGCGCTGCTCAAGCGCGTGGGGCTGCGGCCCGACCAGGGCGCGCGCTACCCGCACGAGTTCTCGGGGGGGCAGCGGCAGCGCGTGGGCATCGCGCGGGCCCTCGCCGTCGAGCCGCGCTTCATCGTCGCCGACGAGCCCATCTCCGCGCTCGACGTGTCGATCCAGGCGCAGATCGTCAACCTGCTGAAAGACCTGCAAGAAGAGCTCGGGCTCACCTACCTCTTCGTCGCCCACGACCTGAAGATCGTCGAGTACCTCTCGCACCGCGTGGCCGTGATGTACCTCGGCCGCGTCGTCGAGGAGGCCCCCGCCGCGGGCCTCTACGCCGAGCCGCTGCACCCCTACACCCGCGCGCTGTTGAGCGCCGTGCCGGTGCCCGACCCGACGCGCCCGCGCCGACGCCTCGTGCTCACGGGCGACGTGCCCTCGCCGATCAACCCGCCGTCGGGCTGCACCTTCCACCCGCGCTGCCCCATCGCGAAGAAGGGCCTCTGCGACGTGCAGTCGCCCGCGCTGCGCACCCTGCGCGAGGGCCACCAGGTCGCCTGCCACCTCGCCGAGTGACCGCCGCCGCGCGGGCCGCGGCGACGATTCCGCTGAACAAGCACCGCCCCCGTGACGTCGGTTATGCTGGGCGGCGTCCCCTCCAACAACCCTCCGGAGTCGTAACCATGCGTAGCGTTCCCCGCGTCCTCCTCGTCCTGTCCTTTGCGGTGCCGGTCGGCTGCACCATTCGCACGGTGCCCGCGCAGTCCACGGTCTACGCGCAGCCCGCGCAGGCGACGGTCTACGCCGAGCCCGCGCAGCCCGTCGCGGTCGCGCAGCCCACCTACGGCGCCGGCGTGGCGGTCGGCGGTGGAACCTGGGGCGCCTCGGGGGGCGTCGGCGTCGCGCAGCCCACGCAGCCCGGCTACGCCGTCGGCGTCGCGCAGCCCGCGCAGCCCGGCTACGGCGTCGGCGTCGCCCAGCCCGCGCAGTCCGGCGTCGGCGTCGGCGTCGCGGTCGGCGGCGGCTGGAACGGCGGCGGAGGCGTCGGCGTCGCGCAGCCCGCGCAAGGCGGGTGGAACGGCGGCGTCGCGCAGCCCGCGCAGCCCGGCTACGGCGTCGGCGTCGCGCAGCCCGCGCAGGGCGGGTGGAACGGCGGCGGCGTCGCGCGGCCCGCGCAGCCCACGCAGGGTGGATGGAACGGCGGCGTCGCGCAGCCCGCGCAGGGTGGATGGAACGGCGGCGGGGCGCAGCCCGCGGTGGCGGTCGGATCGAACGCCGTCGGCATGAACGCGTCGCCCAACGCCGGCGTCGTCGTCGCCCGGCCCAACGGGGTCGGGACCAACCTCGGCGGCATGAGCGCCCCCGCCAACGGCACCGTCGTGGCGCGGCCCGGCGGCGTCGTGGTGGGCTCCAACGTCGTCGGCATGACCCCGCCCAACACCGGCACCATGGTCGCCCGCCCGGTCAACACCCAGCCCGGCCAGTTCGTGGCGCCGACCAACGGCGTCGCCGTCACCCCGTCGGTCAACGCGCCGATGGGCGCCCCGATGGCCCCGGGCGGCGCGTCGGTGGTGGCCCGACCCATCGGCGTCGGCGTCGTCGCGCCCATCGGCACCGTGCCGCCGCCCCCGATCGTCCGCCGCCCCATCGACCCGTCGCAGATCACGGCGCAGCCCGTCCCGATGCCGCGCTGATTACCCCGCCGGGTATTCCCCGGCGCCCTCCCCCGACCGCTCGACCCCGTCCAACGACCGCCCACCAAAGCTCCGCCCCCGCGCCGTCCCCGACGCGCCCATAGCGTCACCCGATGGGACGACGATGGATGGCCGCCGCCTGGGGACTCACGCTCGTCATGGCCGCGCTCGCCCTCGAGCGCTTCCCCCCGCGGCCCGACGGCGCCCTCGGCCGCTGCCTGCACGCCGAGCCCGTGCACCTCGTCGCGCACGCGCTGCTCTACGGAACCTTCGCGGCCCTGCTCGCGTGGCGCTGGTTTCCCGCCGCCGCGCTCGACGCCCCGC
>JAQBQI010000211.1 GCA_028287085.1 Myxococcaceae bacterium | reverse complement strand
GTCGCCGCCGACCGCGCGGCCGTCGTCGTCCGCGGGCCCTGGCAGCGGCTCCCCGTCGCCCGCTGGAGCGCGACGACGACGCTCGGCCGCTGGGACGACGCGCCCGACTTCGACGGCGACGGCGTGCCCGACGAGGTGCTCGCGCTGGACTCGCTGCTCGTGCAGTGCGAGGTCGCGCACCGCGACGTCCCCTGCCCCGACCCCGCCGACGGCTCGGCGGGCGTCGCGCTCATCGCGCGCTTCAGCGCCGACGTCGGGGCCGCCCCGCAGCGCGGCCGCCTCTTCGGGCTCCAGCGGGGGCCGAGCGCGCGCGTCGAGGCCGTGCGCTTCGGCGAGTTCGGCCGCGGGGTGAGCGCGCGCACCACCGTCGTCGTCGACCGCGGCGCCGGCCAGCGCGACACCCTCGACCGCCTCGACCTCTACCTCGGCGCGGGCCTCGACCGCCCCGCCGGAACCCTCGTGCACCGTTGCTACACCGCCGTCGACGGGGAGTTGCAGCGCGCCGGGGCCATCGCCGTCGCGCTCCCGTCCGAGTCGACGACCCTCTGGCGCTTCGCCTCGGCGCACCCCTACTCCGACTGCGCCACCGACGCCGTCGCGCTCGACGCGTCGCTCGGTCGCACCCTCGCCCGCGGCGTGCGCGTGCTCGACCTGCGCGCCTCGGTCATCGAGACCCACCGCGAGGTGCGCGTCGCCGTGGTCGACGGCCGGGCGCGCGCGCTGGAGTTCGACCGCCGCGGCGACGCGGGCTTCGAGGGCGACCCCTTGAGCCTCGGGCGGGTGCGCGTCGTGGCCGTGGCGCGCCGCTGCGACTTCGACCTCGTGCGCTACCAGCACGAAGACAAGTCGTGCCTCGTGCGCGTCGAGCGCCCGCGCTCCGAGGGGCGCTGCGACCCGTCGCTCGCGCCGGTCGCCGCCTCCGACGACGCGCACCCCGTCGCGCTCGTTCCGGGCGCCGACGCGACGATGCCCGCGCTCGTGCTTCACCGCGGCGGCAGCCTCGTCTCGGCGCAGCTCCCGGCCGCCTGCGGAACCGGCCGTCAGAGCGTCGCCGCCGAGGCCTTCCACGGCCCCGTGCCCGTCGGGACGCCCGTCGCCACCGACGGGGCGACGGTGCTCTTCGCCGACGGCCGCGACCTCTGGCTCGCGCGCGTCGGCGACCCGCGGCCCGCGCTGGTCAACGTCCCCGGCGACGGACTCCCCCGCGGGACCGTCCGCGCCATCGCCTTCCTCGACGCGCGCCGCGTCGCGGTGGTCATCGCGCGCAGCCTCTTCGAGTTCACGCTCGACGTGCCGTCGCCGATGGCCGACGTGCCGACGTCGCTGCGCCTCGACGCCGACGAGCTCTACCGCTCGCCGCGCTGACCCTCGCGGGGCGCGGAGGGAGAAGCAACCGCAAGGGCGCAAGGGTCGCAAGGATGGGGTACCTCAGCGTGATGCGCGAGACGAGCGCCGACTGCGCGCGCCTCGGGTGGCAGTGCGCCGTCGGCGACGAGGGCGCGACCTGCGTCCCGCCGCCCTTCGCGTGCGCGCTCGACGGGCCGCCCGCCTGCGAGGGCGACACCCTCGTGGCCTGCGCGGCCGGGGCCGACCCGCGCTTCGACTGCCGCGCGCTCGGCTTCGCCCGCTGCGCGCCCGCCACGAAGTCGTCGCCCGCGCGCTGCGAACCCTGACGCCACGATTTCCGCTCCCGTGGGGCCTGCGACGGTGAGAACCTGACGCGGGGACTCCCCGCCGTTTCCTCCCACGCACCCGGAGCGAATCACCATGGCCAGTGCACGCAAGTCGGCGAAGACGAAGCCCGCGAAGAAGGCAGCGCCCGCGAAGAAGAAGGCCGCCGTGAGGGCGGCGCCCGCGAAGAAGAAGCCAGCGCCCGCGAAGAAGAAGGCAGCGCCCGCGAAGAAGGCGCCCGCGAAGAAGAAGCCCGCCGCGGCGACGGCGAAGCCCGCCGCGAGGGCCGCGCGGAAGGAGCGGGTCTACACCGTCGACGAGCTGGCGCAGCGCGTCGGTAACCTCGATGGCGCGGGCGCGCGCTCGTTCATCCGCGGCCTCACCGAGGACGAGCTCATCGAGCTCGGGCGCCGCGTGGCCACGCCGCGCATCACCACCGACGGCCGCCGCATGTACGGCACCGTGCTCGACGCGCTCGCGCGCCTCACGCCCGCGCAGCGCGCGCTGCTCCCGACGGTGACCGACGCGCGCGTCGCCTCCTCCATCGGCGCCCTCGCGTACGGCCGCGACCTCCACCAGCGGCGCGAGGCCGAGCTCGGTCTGCGCAAGACCGGCAAGGAGTCGACGGAGGTCGACGCGACCGCCCTGCGCGAGCGGGCCCGCGCGCTGCGGGCGCAGCTGCGGGACGTGCTCGTAGACCTGCTGGGCGAGCGCCCCGAGATCGACGCCGCGGCGGGCAACGTCACCACCGGGGCGGCGCTCTCCACCGCGATCGAGAACCTCCTCGATCTGCTCGAAAGCAAGGTGCTGGGCACCGAGCTCCGCGCCGAGCTCCAGCCGGGGAGCTACGGCAAGGGCGAGCTCGCGGCCATCCGCAAGACCGCCGCCGACGCGCGCCGCCTCGACGACCGCGCCGCGGCCGTGCAGGGCATCGCGGAGGTTCCGCAGTCGGAGGTCGACCTCTGGGACGGCATCAACCTCACGCTCCTCGACCGCATCGTCGCCGCCTTCGAGCGCGGCCACGACCGCGACCCCACCATCCCGCGCCTCGGGTACATGTCGCTGCGCCCCGGGACGAGACGGGTCGATCCGGCGCCGGTCACGCCGCCCACGACCTGAAGCACGCCACTCCGCCGGCCCGACACGCCACTCCGCCGGCCCGACACGCCCTTCCGACGCTCCGCCACGGCCTTGCGGCGCTCCGCCACGGCCTTGCGGCGCTCCACCATGGCCCTCCGGCGCTCCACCATGGCCCTCCGGCGCTCCGCGCTCCACCATGGCCTTCCAGCACTCCGCCACGGCCGGACCGGGGTGCAGGCGAACGCCAAACCCCGGTCCGGACGCCCGCAGATCCGACGGTGTCGAACGCGCCCCTTCGCTACCGCGCCGTACACGCCCCGCGCGCGAGCGCGTCGTCCAGCGCTGCGCGCCACGCCGCGAGGTCGTCGGGCAGCGGCGCCTCGATCGACAGCGGCGCGCCCGTGTCGGCCACCAGCGCGATGTGCGCTGCGTGCAGCGACAGCCGATCGAGCAGCACTGCGTCGCCCTCCGCGCCGAGCTCGCTCGCCACGACCTTCGCGGCCCGCCCGTAGATCGGGTCGACCATGAGCGGCGCGTCGATCGAGCGCAGGTGCACGCGAATCTGGTGCTGTCGCCCCGTCTCGGGCGTCGCCTCGATCTCGCTCACCGGACCGCACGGCAGCCCCTCCCAGCGCCGCAGCACCCGGTAGCGCGTGCGCGACGGCAGCGCGCCCTCCTCGCCCGGCGTGGCGGGGCGCATCTTGCCCTTGCGCGCCGGGTGCAGCGCGGCGTCGATGCTGCCTTCGTCGGCCCCGATGAGACCGCGGGTCCAGGCGAGGTAGCGCTTCTGCACGCGGCGCCCCTCGAAGAGCCCGTTGAGCCGGCGGTGCTCGGCCGCGGTGCGCGCGAAGAGCAGCACCCCGCTCGTGTCGCGATCGAGGCGATGCACGACCCACAGCTTCTCGCCGCGCGACGCTTCGAGCGAAGCCTGGAGGCAGGGCACCGCCTCCTCGCCCCGCGCGGGGATCACCACCACACCGGCGGGCTTCGCGACGGCGATCATCGAGGCATCTTCGTAGAGCAGCGGGGCTAGCACGGGCGCGACCCTACACCGCCGTCCCGTTGCGCCGACCACTGAACATCTGTACCGTCCTGCCCATGGACCACAAGGGAGCGGTTCCCATGGAGCCATCGGGACTCGCGGTGCGCGACCAGACCCCGATGGAGTTCACCGAGGTGCAGCGGCGGCTCATCCGCGACGCCTACGCCAACGGCGCGAGCGACGAGGAGTTCGCCGTGCTCATGGAGATCGCCCGCGCGCGGCGGCTCAACCCGCTGCTGCGGCAGATCCATTTCGTGAGCCGGTGGGACAACGACAAGCACCGCCCGGTGTGGGCCGCGCAGGTGTCCATCGACGGGCTGCGCGCCATCGCCGAGCGCACCGGCCTCTACGCGGGGCAGGACGAGCCCGAGTTCGTCGAGAACCCCGACGGCACCATCAAGCTGTGCCGCGTGCGCGTGTGGCGCCGCGACTGGCCCCGCCCCGCCGTCGGCGTCGCCTACTGGAACGAGTACTGCCAGATGGCCCGCGACCGCACGACGGGCAAGTCGCGCCCGACCGCGATGTGGGCGCGAATGCCCCACGTGATGCTCGCGAAGACCGCCGAGTCCGTCGCCCTCCGCAAGGCCTTCCCCGAAGACATGTCCGGCCTCTACACCAGCGAGGAGATGGGCAACGCGCCGGGCCAGTCGCCCGCTCCGCCGCCGCCCGCCGCCCCTCCCGTCGCCCCGCAGGCGACGGTCGTCCAGCGCGTCGAGACCCGCGTCGAGGAGCGCGTCTCGGTGCCCGGCCCGACGGCCGCGCTGGGCCCGCTGCGGGTCGTCTCGTCCAACCCCGCCAACGCCTGGCTCGACTACCTCGGCTGATCGGGGAGCGCTCGCCCGACCTCACCCGCGCTGCCGCGCCGCCCTCTCCATGAATGGAGAGGGCTACAGGAAACGCCCGCGTTTCAGCACGACCTGCGCAGGTGAGAGTCAGCCCTCTCCATTCATGGAGAGGGCGGCGCGGCAGCGCGGGTGAGGTCGAGCGCCAACACCCGCAGCCCCTCGCCCACCCGCACGCTGCGCTCGATCGCGCGCGTCAGCTGCTCCTTCGACCAGCGCACCGCCGCCACCAGCGCGGCGTCGTCGAGCGCGCCCTCGACCAGCGCGAGCCGCCCCGTGATCAGCGCCGAGAGCGTGCAGCCGCCGCCGTGGAAATCGCCGTCGAGCGCGACCCGCGGCGCCTCCAGCAGCACCACCCCCGCGGCCGTCGCGAGCACGTCGACCGCGCTCGCCCCCGCGAGGTGCCCGCCCTTCACCAGCGCCGCCCGCGCGCCCCGCGCCACCAGCGCCCGCGCCGCCTCGCGCGCCTCGTCGACCGTCGTCACCCGCGCGCCCAGCAGCGCCTCGGCCTCGTCGACGTTGGGCGTCACCAGCGTCGACCGCGCGATCAACCGGTGCATCTCCGCGAGCGCGCCCGCGTCGAGCAGCCGCGCCCCGGCGTCGGTGCGCGTCGCCACGATCACCGGGTCGACGACGAGCGGGAGTGCGGCGTGCTCGGCCGCGAGCGCCGCCGCGAGGGCGACGTTGGCGGTCGAGCCGAGGGCGCCCGTCTTCCAGGCGCGGACGTGTTGGTCGAGGAAGATGCGCTCGGCCTGAGCGCGGACGAGAGACGCTTCGATCGGGTGCACCGACGCGAGGCCCGCGGTCGACTGCACGGTGAGCACCGCGGCGACGGCGCAGCCCCAGGCGCCCGCGGCGTGGAAGGCCTTGAGGTCCGCCAGGAAGCCCGCGCCTCCCGACGGATCGAGGCCCGCCACGCTGAGCGCGCAGGGTCGCGCCGCGTCGCTCACGGAGGTTCTACGCCTCGGCGAACTGCTCGGGCGCGCGCTCGGCCTCGTCGGCCGTGTCGGGCGAGTCGGCGACGGCGGGCGCCTGTCCGGCGCTCTCGTCGAACTCGACGCGCCAGGCGCCGGTGGGCGAGAGGCCCACGTCGAGCTTGCGGGGCAGCGGGCCCTGCGCCATGCGCTCGAGGAGCACGCGCGAGACCGCCGGGATGAGCGAGCCGCGGAGGATGTGCTCGACGTTGCGCGCGCCGGTCTCGGCCTCGGTGCAGCGGCGGGTGATCTCCTCGATGAGCTCGGGGTCGAACTTCGTCTCGATGCGGTGGCTCGTGAAGAGCCGCTTGGCGAGGCCGTTGAGCCGCATCTCGGTGATCTCGCGGAGGATCGAGCGCGAGATGGGGGCGTAGGGGATCACCGACATGCGCGCGAGCAGCGCCGGCTTGAAGTGCTTGCTCAGGATCGGGCGCACCTCGTTGACGACCTCCTCGACGGTGGGCGGCACGTCGCGCTCGTAGATCTTCATGATCGCGTCGGTGGCGAGGTTGCTCGTGAGGATGATGATGGTGTTGCGGAAGTTGATGTGGCGCCCCTCGCTGTCGGAGAGGGAGCCCTTGTCGAACACCTGGTAGAAGAGGTTCATCACCTCGAGGTCGGCCTTCTCGCACTCGTCGAGCAGCACCACTGAGTAGGGGCGCTGGCGCACCGCCTCGGTGAGCACGCCGCCCTCGCCGTAGCCCACGTAGCCCGGCGGCGAGCCGATGAGCCGCGACACCGAGTGCTTCTCCTGGAACTCGCTCATGTTGATGACGGTCATGAAGCGCTCGCCGCCGTACATGGCCTCGGCGAGCGCGATGGCCGTCTCGGTCTTGCCGACGCCCGACGGTCCCACGAAGAGCAGCACGCCGACGGGCTGGTTCGGGTTGTTGATGCCCGCCTGCGAGATGCGGATCGTCTCGGCCACCACGCTCATCGCGTGGTCCTGCCCGCGCACGCGGCCGCGCAGCTTGTCTTCCAGCGAGAGCAGCGTGGAGATGTCGTCCTTCTGCATCTTGCCCACGGGGATGCCCGTCCAGTTGCCGACGATCTTCGCCACGATGTCGACGTCGACGTCGGCGTGCACCAGCGGCGGCTTGCTCTTCACCGCGTCGTGGGCGGCGACCGCCGCGTCGAGGGTCGCGCGCGCCCCGGTGGTGTCCTCGCCCGGCTTGGCCGCGAGCACCGCCTGCCGCGCCGTGCGCACCGCCCGGACGGCGTCGCGCTCCTTCAGCCAGCGCTCGTGCGTGTCGACGCGCTTGCCCTCGGTGCCCGCGATGCGCTTCACCAGCGCGTCGTAGGTCTCCTCGTCGATGGTGAAGCCCGACGTGCGGTCGCGCTCCAGCGCCTCGCGCTCGCGGCCCATCGAGGCCAGCGCCACCTCGAGGTCGACGAGCTCCTCGGGCTTGGCGTCGAGGTTGATCTTCACGCGCGCGGTCGCCGTGTCGAGCAGGTCGACGGCCTTGTCGGGCAGCTGCCGGCCCGAGATGTACCGGTGCGAGAGCTTCACCGCCGCGACGATGGCCTCGTCGCGGATGGCGATGTTGTGCGCCTTCTCGAAGACCGGCCGCAGCCCGCGGATCATCTGGACCGCGTTCTCCTCCGAGGGCTCGTCGACGGCGACGGGCTGGAAGCGTCGGGCCAGCGCCGCGTCCTTCTCGAAGTATTTCTTGTACTCCGACCAGGTGGTGGCCGCGATGGTGCGCAGCTCGCCGCGCGCGAGCGCCGGCTTGAGCAGGTTGGCCGCGTCGCTGCCGCCCGTGGCGCCGCCCGCGCCGATGATGGTGTGGGCCTCGTCGATGAAGAGGATGATCGGCTTGGCCGAGGACTTCACCTCGTTGATGACGTTCTTCAGGCGGTTCTCGAACTCGCCCTTCACGCCGGCCCCCGCCTGGAGCGCGCCGATGTCGAGCGAGAGCAGCTCGACGTTCTTCATCCCCTCGGGCACCAGGCCCGCGATGATCTCGAGCGCGAGGCCCTCGACCAGCGCCGTCTTGCCGGTGCCCGCCTCGCCCACGATGATCGGGTTGTTCTTGCGGCGCCGCGACAGGATGTCGACGAGCTGGCGGATCTCGGTGTGGCGGCCGAAGACCGGGTCGATCTTCCCGTCGCGCGCCTTCTGGGTGAGGTTCTCGCAGAACTTCGCGAGGTTCTCCGACGTGCCGGCGGGTGCCGCGCCGCGCGTCGGGTCGCCGCCCGCGCCGGGGCTCGCCGTCGCGCCGCCGGGGCCCGCGACGCCGACCTCGGCCGACTCCTTCGAGCCCGCGACGATGTCGGCGAGCTCCTTGCGCAGCTGGTCGCGCGGAATCGCCTCGAGCTCGGGCAGCGTCTCGGCGCTGTAACGCCCGGGGTTGGCGATGAACTGGAGCAGCAGCGCGCCCGAGCGCAGGCGCGTCGAGTCGGTCTCGAGCGACGACACCGTCCAGGCGTCTTCCATCCACTGGAAGAGCGACGCCGAGAAGGTGGGCTTGCCGCCGTTGCCGACGCGCATGCCGCCGACGGCCTTCTCGAGGCGGCCGACCAGGCGCACGCGGTCTTGATCGAACTGGTGGAGGATGCCCGCCGCGTCGCCGTCGGCCGGGGAGACCAGCTCGAGGAGCATGTGCTCGACGGTGATCTCGTAAGCGCGCGCGTTGGCGGCGCGGGACACGCTGGCCTCCAGCGCCTTGGTGGCGGTAGGGGTCAGTCTGCGGACGAGGGTCTTCGGCTCAACGAGCAGTGCCATGGACAGGGCCCTCCAGGGGCTTCGATGCGGAGTCGTCGTTCGCCGGGGTCGCAGCATGCTCCCCAGACACTTCATTGCCGACGGGCACGGGGACGATGACGCGCGTCTCGCGGTCGGCCCCGACGGTCACCCAGGAGTCGAGGCCGAGGCGCGAGCCCTCGCCGGGCGAGCCCGAGAGCCGCAGCGACGGGGTCTCGCCGGGCGCGAGGATGAGCTCGAGGTCGAACTCCAGCGGGTCGCGCACGTAGAAGGTGACCAGCTCCTTGATCTGCGCGAGGCCGTCGCCGCCGGGCAGGAAGCGCTGGAAGGCCTTGCGCTTGAGCGGCCCGAGCACGAGGCGAAACTTCCCGCCGCGGTCGAACACGCGCCGCCCGACGGTCGCGTCGATGCCGAGGGTGGTGTTCGCGACGCCGAGGCGCAGCAGCTGGCGCTCCTCGATGGTCACCCAGCGCCCGACGAACTGCTCGACCGACACGGGCGCGCCGATGAGCACCTCGTCCATCACGTCGGAGACGGCGGCGACGAGGCCCTGCGCGGTGCGCGCGCGCGTCGCCAGCAGCGGCGCGAGGCGCAGCAGGCGGGCGAGCGTGAGGTTCACCGGCGGCGGCGCGCCGTCGAAGGTGTCGATGCCCGCGAGGGCGAGCGAGCGCCGCGACCAGGCGTCGTTGGAGCCGCTCAGGTAGTCGGCGGTGAAGGAGTAGCGGGCGTGCGCGCGGTAGAAGAGCGAGATGATGCGGTGGTGGAAGACGTCGAGGAACTCGCGCTGCGCGGGGCGGTCGTGGTCCTCGTGGAGCACCTCCTCGGCGATGTACGTCGGCAGCGGCGACACCGTGCCGGTGAGGCCGAGGAAGGTCGTGGTGATCTCGTAGACGGGCTCGTCGGGGCCGTCGCCGGTCTCGCCCGCGCGCCGCGGCCGCGCCTTGATGGTCGACACGTCGCTCGTGGCGAAGCTGAGCGAGGGGTCGTGCCGGAAGCGGATCGACTCCTCGTTGACGGGCCCATAGTCGCCGACGCGCGGCCCGTTGGTGGCGCGCTCGAGGAGCTCGACGGCGCGGTAGAACCCCACCCGGCGCGGCTGGCCGAGCAGGAGCCCCACCACAGCCGTCATAGGATCGGCTGCTGGCCGCTCTTTGCCTTCCACGAATACTCCGCCTGCGAGGGGTGCGTCTTCACGCTGAGCTCGCTGAAGGTGTTGATGCCCGCGTGCGCCGCGAGCACCTCATCGATCACCGACGCGAACAGGTACAGGTCGCCGTCGCCCGAGAAGCTGTTCTCGTCGAGCTCGAGGGTCGTGCCGACGCCGCGCACGGGCACGCCCTTCACGAGGCGCTCGACCGGGCGGGTGCGCACCTCGCGGATGCCCTCGATGCGCAGCCGGTTGGCGCGCGCCGCCTGCCGGTCGACCGCCGCGAGGAAGTTGTAGAGGTCGAGGATCGCGCGCAGCGACTGCCGGTCGGCGAGCGCGCGGTAGTTGAGCGCGAGGTGCGAGATGAGCCGCCAGTGCAGCCCCTGGCCGAAGGGCGGGCGCACCGGGACGGTGACGGGCGTGACGTTCTTGAAGCGCGCGAAGGGGGGCGAGCCCGGCGCGGCCATGCAGATGTCGCCGACCTTGAGCTGCGAGGGCAGGCCCCGGTTGGTGCACATCAGCTCGATGGAGAGCGTCTCCTCGACCACGCCGGAGGGCACGTCGCGCGGGGTCTGCACCGAGAGCCAGGAGTCGATGCCGTCGTCGAGCGGCGAGTTGCTGCGGCGGATGCGGTAGTACGAGGGGATGTCGTCGGGCGACGACGCGTGGATGAAATCGAAGAAGGGCTTGTACTCGCGCCGGTCGCTGCGCCCCGCCTGGAGCCCGGTGACCTTGTCGACCGAGTAGATCTCCATGTGGCGCGGGTCGACCTCGCTCGCGCGGAGGAGGTACTCGTGCTGCGTCGGGTCGAGCTTCAGCGGGTCGGCGTCGACCCCGAAGAGGTTGATCACCGGGGCGCAGTGCAGCTTCATCAGGTCGCGCGAGATGCGCGCCGGGAGCGACGGCGGGCGCTCGAACTGGAAGACGATCTCGAAGCGGTCTTCGGCCCGCGAGACGGCCGCGTCGAGGCCGCGCACGTCGATGAAATTGAACTTCGCCGGGAGCGTGAAGTACTCCTGCAGCAGGCGGAAGCCGCCGGGCGCGAACTTCGGCCACGGGAGCATCGAGCAGCGCTCGTCGAAGCCCGCGGCGCGCACGGAGTTCTTGCCGATCTCGATGCCCTTGGCGCCCGAGGACAGGCCCCGCACGGACACCGACTTCAGGTGCTGCATCATCCACAGCATCACCATGGTGCAGACCGCGGGTTCGCCGTGCAGGTAGAGGCGCACCCCGTCGGGGTGGAACACCGCCGCCCTGCCCGCCTCGTGCGTCTGGAACTGCACCCGGATGGTCGGCATCGAGGGCTGCGCCGTGTCGTGCACGACGTCGGTGATCTGGAGCGGCAGCAGGTCGACGTCGGCCGTGGTGCGGAAGCGGCACATCGTGCCCTCGACCGGGTTGGCCGCGAGCTCGGTGTTCTTGGCGACGCGCTGCCGGGTGCGCAGCGCGCCCGCGACGGGCGTGAACTCCACGATGGAGCAGGCCGGCAGCGTGCGGAGGTAGTGCGGCAGCAGCAGGTCGGTGAGGGTGTGGATGACCTCGGGGACGTCGTCGTCGAGGCGCTCGCGGATGCGCGCCGTGAGGAACGCGAAGCCCTCCATGAGGCGCTCGACGTCGGGGTCGCCGCCGCGCTCGGAGAGCATGCCCGCCACGGCGGGGTAGGCCTTGCCGAACTCCTTCCCGAGCTCGCGGAGGTAGGTCAGCTCGCTCTGGTAATACTTGCTGAACAAGCTTCGTTTGCTCCCGTGGCCGCGGACTCTAACAGCCCTCGATCCGCGACGTCATC
The DNA here is from genome assembly GCA_028287085.1 of Myxococcaceae bacterium. GTDB lineage: Bacteria > Myxococcota_A > Polyangia > Polyangiales > SCUS01. Next base: position 129 of record JAQBQI010000211.1, on the reverse strand, counting down.
CCTTCAACCGGAGCCCCTCCGCGGCGCGCGAGAGCTCCCCCCGCCGGGGCGCTCATGCTAACCCCACCCGCCCGTGCACCGCGCCAACAATCCCGTCGTCCCCTTCGCGCTCCTCCTCGCCGGCTGTAG
>JAQBQI010000165.1 GCA_028287085.1 Myxococcaceae bacterium | reverse complement strand
GCCGGCGCCGCCGACGACGGTGCCGCCGGCCGAGGCGCGCGCGTCGTTGGAGAGGCGCTCGATCGCCGCATCGGCGGCGGCCGCCTCGGGGGGCGCGGCGCCGACCGTGGCGACCGCGCCGGTGGGTTCGAGTTCTTCGAGGGCCTGGAGGTGACGGAGGTCGCGCCGCAGGGCCGCGGCGGTGGGGTAACGGGTCTTCAGGTCGCGGCGGAGGCAGCGCTCGACGACGCGGGCGTACTCGGGCGAGACGGTCGCGACGTGCTGCACGAGGGGCGCGGGGTCGCGGGTGCAGATGTTGACGAAGACCGACCCGGCGGTCGGGCCGGTGAAGGGCAGCACCCCGGTGGCGAGCTCGTAGAGCATCACGCCGAGGGCCCAGACGTCGGCGCGCGCGTCGAGGTCGCTGGCGCCCTGCACCTGCTCGGGGGCCATGTACGTGGGCGTGCCCATCGCGGTGCCCGTCGCGGTGAGCTTCTCCTCGCCGGGCTGCACGATCTTCGAGATGCCGAAGTCGAGCACCTTGGGCACGAGGCCCTGCCGCCCGGCGGTGAGGAAGACGTTCTCGGGCTTGAGGTCGCGGTGCACGACGCCGTGCTCGTGCGCGGTCGCGATGGCGTCGACCACGGGGATCATCAGCGTGAGGATCTCCGCGATCTCCAGGCGGTTGCCGCGGTCGACGAGGTGGTGCGCGAGGTCCTGCCCGACGAGCAGCTCCTGCACGATGAAGGGCACGTTGTGGTCGTCGGTGCCCATGTCGACCACGTCGACGACGTTCTCGTGGCGCACCGTGTTGGCGGCGCGCGCCTCGCGCAGGAAGCGCTGCACCACCTCGGCGTGCCGGCAGAGCTCGGGGCGCAGCACCTTGATGGCGACGTCGCGGCCGACGAGCTCGTTGCGTGCGCGGTAGACCTCGCCCATTCCGCCCACGCCCAGGCGGTTCTGGAGCCGGTACTTGCCTGCCAGCAGCTCGCCTTCGCGGGTCGGGGTCTCTTCGCTCATTGCGCGGACGATCGTAGTGGAACCGAGGTCTCACCGCCACGAACGCGCGGCGACGGGGGGCGTCGTCGCGGCGCTCGTCAGTCGAGGCTCAGAAGTCCGGGAGCGAGAGGCCGGTATCGATCGCGAAGCCCGCGTCGGTGCCGGTATCGGTGCCCGCGTCGGTGCCCGCATCGACGGGGACGTCGTCCCGCGGGACGCCACTGCCAGCGTCGGTGTCGGCGGGCAGGTCGGCGCTGGGCGCGTCGACCGCCGCGGGGACGTCGGAGACCGCCGCGTCACCCATGCCGCCGCCGTCGGGGGGAGGGGGACCGTAATTTCGGCAGTCGTTGCCGACGCGGTACCGGCCGGTGAGGCAGTCGCCATAGCCGTTCGCCGCGGAGTACGACTGCGTGGGCACCACGATCGCCGATTCGCAGTCGCCCATCGTCGCGGGCATCGTGGTCACCGCGCGCTGGCAGGTCTGCATCGACATGCATGTATCCGGCTGGCAACCGCCCCAGAACATCATCGGGAGCACCCGCGTGCTGTGCGCGACGTAGCCCGTCAGAGCCCGCGCGACCGACACCGGTCCGCCCGCTCCCATCGCCATCGGCAGGACCTCGGCGTAGACCTCGATGTGCTGGTTGGGGTCGGCCGCCTGCACCACGAAGGTCAACGGCCAGCCGGCCCCCCCCACCCGGAATTCGTGCCGCGAGAGCTCGGCGCCCCCGACGGCCGGCGTCGGGCGGACGATGACAAGGACCGAGCCACTTCGGCTGCGGACGCCCGGATCAGCGTCGATCACGACGAAGAGTGCCGTCGGCTGAACCACCTCCTCGCGCGAGCACGAGAGCCCGAGACCGAGCAGCAACGACGCCGCCGCGAGCTTGCGCGTCACCATGAGAAGCCTCCTCCCTGGACGCCCTGCAGCACGGTCGCCGTCGCGGGAGTCGGGAGCGGCGCGACCGTCGTGGTCGTCCGACGCGTCGCGACGAGGACCCCGACGGTCGCGCCCGCGGCGACCGCGCCGACCGCGGTCCAGAACCACCACCGGCTGAAGATCGAGTCGGAGGTCGCGACGGGCGCCGGGGTCGGTCGCGCGGGGGTCGCCACCACGATCGCCGCGACGGGCACGAGCACCAGGCCCACCGACTCGGTGGCGCCCTCGGCGACCGTGACCGTCTGCTCGCGCGTGACGAAGCCGTCGGCCTCGGCGCGCAGCCGGTGCTCGCCCGGGTTGACGACGATCTCGCGCGCGTCGTTGAGCACGGCGGGCTGCCCGTCGAGCGTCACGGTCGACACCGTCGGGCGCAGCTCGGTCAGATGCACCCGCCCGACCCGGCGACCGATCTCGGCCACGAGGCGGCCGACCTCGGCGTCGTGCTGCGCGTGCTGCTCGGGCGTGGCGTTCTCGCGGAAATCGTTGAGCGCCGCGCGGGCCTCGAGCAGGCGGCCCAGCCGGTGCCGCGCGATGCCGAGGTTGAGCGACACCGAGGCCGCGCGCCGCAGCCGCAGCGAGTTCTCGAGCGCGTTGACGGCCTCGGCCCAGTCGTCGCGGCTCATCGCGGCGACGCCCGCCTCGAAGTAGGCCCGCGCGGTGTCGGCGTTGCGGTCGACCGTCGGCGTCAGCGCCGGCGTCGGCACGGCGGGGGGCGCGGGCTGCGCGGCGGCGGTCGCGCCGACGGCGCTGGCCAGCGCGAACGCGAGCGCGGCCGGGGCCCAGGCGGATCGGATCGGTGGGGGGCTCATCGCGCGCAGGATAGGCGGGACGACGGCCGCGCTTCAATGAGACTCCGCGGTGTAGGGTGCTTCGATGCCCGCCCAGGACCTTGACGAGCCCTTCGACCTCTGCGATCGCGACGGCCACTTACTGGGTCGGGTAAAGCCCCGCGGCGAGGTGCACCGCGACGGCGACTGGCACCGCGCGCTGCACCTCTGGGTCGTGCTCGCGCGACGCGCGAAGCCGGTGGTGGTGTTGCAGCGCCGCAGCCTCGCCAAGGACACGCACCCCGGCCTGGTCGACGTCTCGGTCGCGGGCCACCTCCGCGCGGGCGAGTCGGTCGACGACGCGCTGCGCGAATCGGAGGAGGAGATCGGCCTCGCCGTCGCCCCCGCGGCGACCTTCGCGCTCGGCGTACGGCGCATCGAGAAGCCCGTCCCCGCGGGCGTCGACCGCGAGGTGCAGACGGTGCTCGCGACGGTCACCGACGCGATGTTCTCCCGGCTGCGCCCGCACGCCGACGAGGTCGCGGCCCTCTACGCCGCGCCCCTCGCCGGCGCGCTCGCCCTGGCGCGGGGCGAGAAGGCCGTCATCGTCGTGGCCGCGCTCGACCCGGCCGGCCAGCTCACGAGCGCGCAGCTCGGGGCGGAGGACTTCGTCCCGGGCGACGCGCCCTACCGCCTGCGCTGCCTCGAGGCCCTCGACGCGCACCTGCGCGGCCAGGCCTTCGCGCCGATGGCCCTCGATTAGCGGGTCTCGTCGTAGCCGAGGTTGGGGCGCAGCCAGCGCTCGACCTCGGCGACGCTCATGCCCTTGCGCGCGGCGTAGTCGGCCACCTGGTCGCGGTCGATCTTCCCGAGGGTGAAGTACCGCGACTGCGGGTGCGCGAAGTACAGCCCGCTCACGCTCGACCCGGGCCACATCGCGAAGGACTCGGTCAGCAACATCCCCGTGTTCTGCTCGACGCCGAGCAGCTTCCAGAGCGCGGCCTTCTCGGTGTGGTCGGGGCACGCGGGGTAGCCCGCGGCCGGACGGATGCCGCGGTACTTCTCCTCGATGAGCTCGCGCGGGCTCAGGCGCTCGTCGCGGCCGTAGCCCCACTCGGCGCGCGCCCGCTGGTGCAGGCACTCGGCGAAGGCCTCGGCGAGCCGGTCGGCGATCGCCTCGGCCATGATCGCGTTGTAGTCGTCGTGCTTCGCGCGGAACCCGTCGCACAGCTCCTTCAGGCCGATGCCCGTGGTCACGGCGAAGGCGCCGAGGTGGTCGGGCAGGCCGGTCTCGCGCGGCGCGACGAAGTCCGCGAGCGAGCGGTGGGGCTCGGCGCGCGCGTGCTCGGTCTGCTGCCGCAGGAAGTGGAAGCGCTCGACCACCCCTTCGCGCGTGGCGTCGGCGTAGAGCTCGACGTCGTCGCCGACCGCGTTGGCTGGGAAGATCCCGTAGACCCCGCGGGCGGTGAGCAGCTTCTTCGCGATGATCTCGTCGAGCAGCTCGTTGGCCTCGGCGAAGATCTTCCGCGCCTGCTCGCCGTAGAGCTCGTGCTCGAGGATGCGCGGGTAGACGCCGCGCAGCTCCCAGGTGTGGAAGAAGGGCGTCCAGTCGATGTACTCGCGCAGCGTCGCGAGGGGGAAGTCCTCGAGCACGCGCACGCCCGTCTGCCCGGGCTGCGAGACGTCGGCCGGGTCCCACGCGAGCGGCGTGCGGTCGGCCCGCGCGGCGGCCAGCGGCACCAGCTTGTGCTTCGGCGCGGCGTGGTGGCGGCGCAGCGCCTCGTAGTCCTCGCGGTGCTGCGCGATGAAGGCGTCGCGGCCGTCGTCGCTGAGGAGGCTCGTCGTCACGGGCACCGCGCGGCTCGCGTCGAGCACGTGCACCACGGGCTGGTGGTAGTGCGGCGCGATCTTGATGGCCGTGTGCGCGCGGCTCGTCGTGGCGCCGCCGATGAGCAGCGGGAGCTCGAAGCCCAGCCGCTCCATCTCGCGCGCGACGTGGATCATCTCGTCGAGCGACGGCGTGATGAGCCCGCTCAGTCCGATGAGGTCGGCCTTCTCGGCCTTGGCGCGCTCGAGGATCTTCTCGCACGAGACCATCACCCCCATGTCGATGACCTCGTAGTTGTTGCAGGCCAGCACCACGCCGACGATGTTCTTGCCGATGTCGTGGACGTCGCCCTTCACGGTGGCGAGCACGATCTTGCCCTGGGTGCGCACGGCCTCGCCCGCCGCCGCCATGCGGGCCTTCTCGGCCTCCATGAAGGGCGTGAGATAGGCGACGGCCTTCTTCATCACGCGCGCCGACTTCACCACCTGCGGGAGGAACATCTTCCCCGCGCCGAAGAGGTCGCCCACCACGCCCATGCCGTCCATGAGCGGGCCCTCGATGACCGACAGCGGCCGCCCGAGCTTCGCGCGGGCCTCCTCGGTGTCGGCGTCGATGAAGGTGTCGATGCCCTTCACCAGCGCGTGCGAGAGGCGCGACTCGACGGTGCCCTTGCGCCACTCCTCCTCCTTCTTGGTGTCGCTCGCGCTCACGCCCGCGCTCGCCGCCTTGAGCCGCTCGCCCATGTCGACGAGGCGCTCGGTCGCGTCGGGCCGGCGGTTGAGCAGCACGTCCTCGACGAGCTCGCGCAGCTCGGGCTCGATCTCCTCGTAGACCTCGAGCATCCCCGCGTTGACGATGCCCATGTCCATCCCCGCCTGGATGGCGTGGAACAGGAACGCCGAGTGCATCGCCTCCCGCACGTGGTTGTTGCCGCGGAAGCTGAACGAGATGTTCGACACCCCGCCGCTCACCTTGGCGTGCGGGAGGTTCGCCTTGATCCAGCGGGTCGCGTTGATGAAGTCGAGCGCGTAGTTGTTGTGCTCCTCGATGCCCGTCGCGACGGTGAGCACGTTGGGGTCGAAGATGACGTCCGAGGGGTCGAGGCCCACCTCGTCGACGAGGATCCGGTACGCCCGCTCGCAGATGCGGATCTTCTCCGCGTAGGTCGCCGCCTGGCCCTGCTCGTCGAAGGCCATCACCACCACCGCGGCGCCGTACTTCAGCACCGCGCGGGCGTTCTGCTTGAAGCGCTCCTCGCCCTCCTTGAGCGAGATCGAGTTCACGATCCCCTTGCCCTGGAGGCATTTCAGGCCCGCCTCGATGACCTCCCACTTCGACGAGTCGATCATGAAGGGCACCTTCGCCACCTCCGGCTCGCTCGCGAGCAGCAGCAGGTAGCGCGTCATCGCCGCGACGCCGTCGATCATCCCCTCGTCCATGCAGACGTCGATGACGTTGGCGCCGTTCTCCACCTGCTGGCGCGCGATGCTGACGGCCTCTTCGTACCTGCCCTCCTTGATGAGCTTCGCGAACTTCGGCGAGCCCGCCACGTTCGTGCGCTCGCCGATCATGATGTAGACGCCCTGCTGCTGCGTGAAGGGCTGCGAGCCCGAGAGCCGCAGCGGCCGCGGCGGCTGCGCGGGCGGGGGGATGCTCACCACGCGCCCGTACGACGGCGCCGGCAGGTCGCGCGGGTGGCGGCCCTCGAGGGCCTTCGCGATGGCCGCGATGTGCTCGGGCGTGTTGCCGCAGCAGCCGCCCGCGATGTTGATGAGACCGGCCTGGGCGAACTCGCCGAGGTAGCGGCCCATGTCCGCGGGCAGCAGGTCGAAGCCCGTCGGCGAGAGCGGGTTGGGGAGGCCCGCGTTGGGGTAGCAGGAGATCGCCGCGCTCGACTTCTCCGAGAGCTCGGCGAGGAAGGGGTACATGAGGTCGGGGCCGAGCGAGCAGTTGAGCCCGACCGAGAGCGGCTTCACGTGCTTCACGGCGTTCCAGTAGGCCTCGATGGTCTGCGCCGAGATCATCGTCTCGCCGCCGCGGCCGACGGCGGCGGAGATCATCACCGGCAGCTCGCGCCCGTCCTGGTCGAAGACCTCGCGGATGGCCACCAGCGCCGCCTTGGCGTTGAGCGAGTCGAAGATGGTCTCGACCAGCAGCAGGTCGGAGCCGCCCGCGATGAGGGCGCGCACCTGGAGCGCGTAGGCGGCCTTCACCTGGTCGAAGGTCGCCACGCGGAAGCCCGCGTCGTCGGCGTCGGGCGAGTTCGACAGCGACACGGTGAGCGGCCCGACGGCGCCCGCCACGAAGCGCTGCCGGCCGTCGGCGCTGCCGACACGGTCGGCCCACTCGCGGCACTGGCGGGCCGACTGCTCGTTGATCTCCCAGGCGAGCCCGTTGAGGAAGTCGTCATCGAGGATGCGCTGGTAGAAGGCCGGGTCCTTGCGGCCGCCGTGCTCGCGCGGGTCGTCGACGAAGAACTCGCTCTGCGTGATGCCCGTCGCGCCGAAGGTGTTGGTCTCGATGATGTCGGCGCCGGCCTCGAGGAAGCGCCGGTGGATATCCCCGATCATCTTCGGCTGCGTCAGCGAGAAGAGGTCGCCGTTGTTGAGGAGGTCCTTCTTCGAGCCGGCGAAGCGCTCGGCGCGGATGTCGGCCTCGGTCATCCCGTACGTGCGGATGGTCGTGCCCATCGCGCCGTCGATGATGAGGATGCGTTCCTGGAGCAGCTTTTCGATCGGGTGTGACATCGGGTTCTGGGGCCTCTCAGCGCTTCGCGGCGGCGCCTTCGCGGCCGCGGGCGGTACGTTCGGATGGGGGCTTCTCGGCGGTGGCCAGCACCACCTGGAAGTGGGGCTTGCGGGGCTCGCGGCAGGCGACCGCCGACGAGGTGACGCGCAGCCCCGCGGCCGTGAGCAGGCTGCCCAGCGCGGCCGGCGAGAAGCCCGCGTGGCGCTCGCCGTAGGGGGCCGTCACCTCGCGCTGGCGGTGCTCGTCGAGCGAGAGCAGCACGACCCGCCCGCCGGGGCGCAGCACCCGCGCGCACTCGGCCAGCGCCTTCGCGGGGTGCTCGGCGTAGGTCAGCGTGTGGAAGACCAGCGCCGTGTCGAAGGAGGCCGCCGCGAAGGGCAGCGCGCCCGCGTCGGCCACCAGCGCGCGGAAGCCCGGGAACGCGCCCAGCCGCTCGACGGCCGCGGCGACCATGCGCGGACTCGCGTCGACGCAGGTGAGCGTGCGGCAGCCGGTGGCGATGGCGCTCACCGCGGCGCCGTCGCCGGAGCCCAGGTCGAGCACGTCGCCGAGGCGCACGAGCGCGGCGAAGCCCGCGGCCAGCGACTGCCACGTGCGCCCCGGGGAGTAGTGCCGCTCCATCTCGCCCGCGAAGGACTCCGGCAGCGCGCCGCGGCGCTCGGCCTCGAGCTCGTCGAGCCGCCGGCGGTCGCGCTCGAGCGTCGCATCGGCCCCCGCGATGGCCTCGTCGAGGATCATGCGCGCCGAGCCCGGCAGCGTGTCGACCGCGAGCGCGTAGAAGGCGTGCTGCCCCTCGCGGCGGTCGCGCACGAAGCCCCCTTCGCGCAGGCGCGCGAGGTGGGTGGACACCCGCGACTGCGCGAGGCCCGTCACCCGCACGAGGTCGGTGACGCTCAGCTCGCGCTCGCGCAGGAGCGCGCAGAGCCGGAGGCGGCTCTCGTCGCCCAGCAGGTTCAGCGCGCTCACGTAGTGGGAGAGGTCCATCAATCTGCCTATCGCGATGTGCGGATGTATCTACGCCGCCGCGGCGAAGCCTGTCAATCGCGCGGCCCCCGGCGCGTGCGAAGATGCCCCCCGACCAACGGAGGACCGATCCCATGACGAGCGCCCCGGTCGCGACGCCGCTCCGTTACTGCCGCCGCTGCGAGGCCGACCACCCCACCGCCGACTGCCGCCCGATCGCGGCGGGCTCCGGGACGCTGCTGGTGTGCCCGACCTGCGGGATGGTCACCGGCGAGGTGAAGCGCCGCGAGCGCCGCGCGCTGATGACCGAGCTCGTCGACGCCGCGCGCTGGCCCGCGCACGGCGACAACTGGATCACCTGGATGTCCCTCGGGATCGGGGTGGTGTTCGCGAGCAAGATCCCGGTCGTGGGCGGATGGATCTCGCTGGGCGCGCTCGCGAGCTACCTCTTCGTGGTGGTGCAGCGCGGTTCGCGGGGCGAGGAGCACGCGCCCGCGGCGGCCGATTTCCAGGGCTGGTGGGATATCTCGCTGCCGCTGATGCAGGGGGTGGCGGCGCTGGTGATTCCGCTGGCGCCGCTGGCGGGCGCGCTCTTCCTCGAGGGGCCGGCGCAGGCCGTGGTCGGAACGCTCGGCGCGCTCTGGGCGGTGGCGCTGCTCCCCGCGGCGCTCGCCTCGACGGCCTACGGCGGGTCCTTCGCGCGCGCCCTCAACCCGGTGCCGATGCTCGCGCTGGTGGCGCGCATTCCCGGCGACTACGCGCGCGCCGCCGGCGTCATGGCGGCGCTGCTCGTCGCCTGGATCGCCGCGAAGGCCGTGACCTTCGCGGTGGTGGGCGTGTTCAAGGTCCCGCTGCCGGTGCTGGCCTTCCCCCTCGGCTTCGCGCTCGACGCGGCGTCGATCTACTTCCCGCTGGCGATGGCGCGGGTGATCGCGGTGCTCCTGCGCGAGCGGGCGGACGAGCTCGGCATCGAGGCGCTACCGCCCCTGAGCACGCGGTGAGCGCCCGCGCGCGGGGCGCGGCGCCTCGGCGGGCTTGCGCGCGATGAACAGGTAGTTGAAGCCGCGCAGGAAGAAGTTGTCGCGCTCGGCGGCCTGGTGGAAGTTGCCCTTGAGCAGGCTCTTGTTGCGGCGCACGACGCTGACGATGTCGACGGGGACGAAGCGCACCGTGAAGATGGAGAAGAGGCCGAAGCCGACGGGCGCGAGGCCCTTCTTCGTCTCGAAATAGTCGCAGACGTAGACGGCCAGGATGCCGCCGGGCTTGAGCACGCGGTAGGCCTCGTCGAAGGCGTCGCGCATGGCCTGGAAATACCTGGGGTCGTAAGCCGACAGCTTGCCGATGCAGCGCGGGTCGTCGGAGTAGTGGATGTGGTCGCCGTAGGGCGGGTCCATGAAGACGACCTGGGCGGAGGCGTCTTCGAGGGGCAGGTCGCGCGCGTCGGCGCGGGTGATGTCGGGGCGCGTGGGGTACACGTCGAAGCCGCGGCCGTCGCGCTTGAGCTCGCGCGCCACGTCGAGGGTGGTGCCGCTCCCGCAGAAGGGGTCGACGACGAGGTCGCCCTCGCGCGAGTAGCGGTGCAGGACGTTCCAGATGACGTGCGAGGGCGTGGCGCCGACGTAGGCCTTGTCGCCCTGGTCGCCGTCGCCGTGCTGCTGCGAGGGGTAGTCCCAGAGCGTGGTGGTGTGCACCCGCATGGGCGGGCGTTCGAAGTGCTGGCGGCGCGGCGGCGGGCGGTGGGGAGGGGGCGGCATCGGGGTCGATGGGTGACCACGGCGCGCGGCGCATCGTCAAGCGCGCGCACGAAGTCGTTGCAATCGGGGGGGGCGGCGGGTAGCTTGCGCGCCGCCGCTCGGTTGTCCCCATCGTCTAGAGGCCCAGGACAGCGGCTTTTCACGTCGCGAACGGGGGTTCGACTCCCCCTGGGGACACAATGAATCCCCTGTACGGAATCGGCCGTACAGGGGCGTCGTCCCCGGCGCTCCGCTCACCCGGGCGCGCGCAGCCGGTGCCACCACATCGCCGCCTCCTGCGGAAAGGTGAAGGGCCGGCAGAAGACCGGGTTGCTCGCGCACCGCGGCACGCCGTCGGCGTCGAACACGACGAGGGGCGTCCCGAGGTTCCAGTGCAGGGCGGGCTCGAAGTCGAGGGGCTTCTCGACGCGCAGCCAGCTCGCGCAGATGAGCAGCCACACCGCCACGAAGGCGTAGTTGGGCAGCGGCCGCCGGGCGAGGGCGCCGGCCTGCGCGACCCGCGGCGCGAGCGACTTCCACTGCGCCGCGACGAAGCCGCCCGTCCGGCCGCGCAGGCGCGCGAACTCGCCGACGATCACGGCGGCGACGACGTCGAGCGCGGGCGCGAGCGCGTTGGCGACCGCGACGGCCATCACCTTCGCGAAGTCGTCGGGCTGGTGCAGCGCCCGCATCATGATCGAGAGCGTCGGGAGCCCGAAGCCCAGCACCGCGCCGAAGAGCATCTTGCCGAGGTCGGAGCGCGGCGTCGTCGCCGGGTCGGCGGCCAGCAGCGTCATCGCGATGATGATCGAGGGGCGCATGATGGCGGGGTTCTCGGCGAGGCGCAGGGCGATCGCCGCGGCGATGGCCACCGGCGAGACGCGGAAGCGCATCTGCCCGACGAAGGCCACGAGCAGCACCCACTCGGCCATGTTGGGCGGGATGTTGAGCGTGTGAAACGCGCTGCCGAAGTGCACGGAGTCGGGCACCAGGATGCTCAGGATGCCGACGACGGTGAGCCCCGCGACCGAGGGGTTGAAGACGTGCTTGCCCCCGCGGTGCACGTAGGCCTTGCTGCCGAAGGCCACCACGATCGCCAGGATCGCGCCGCGCCAGTCGAACCACTCGAAGAGGTTGATGCTGAGCACGACCGGCAGCGCCGAGAGCCCGACGCGCCAGGAGCGGAAGCGCGCGAAGCAGAAGAAGGCGTCGGCCGCGACGCCCAGCACCAGGTGCGCCGCCACCGTCGGCAGGTGCTGGATCACCGCGGGGTAATACAGCATCCAGTAAAGGTAGATGCTCGACTGGGTGCACACCTGGATGACGTGCGGGAGCCGCAGGTCGAGGCTGACCTTGCCGCCGCGGAGCGCCGCCATGACCAGCGCGAGCAGGACCATCGCGAGGGCGGCGCGGGTGACGTACTGACGCTCCTCGCCGCGCGCGCGCGGAGCGCCCGGCACGGGGCCGCCGTCCCACGCGGCGACGGCGTGGGCGCCGTGGATGAGCTCGGCGACGACCTCGTGCCCGGGCGCGGCGTTGAAGACCTCGTAGGTGTAGTGGCGCGACTGGAAGCGCGCCGCGAAGAGGGCGGAGCGGCGGTGGACGACGAGGGTGCCGATGGGCTGGTCGCCCCCGCCGAGGAGGTCGAGCGCGAAGCCCTCGGACATGTTGGGCTGGAGCCGGTAATGGCCGACCGCGCTCGCCGCCGCGAGGACGCGCCGCCCCTCGTCGAGGGAGGGCGCCCGCTGCTGGGCGCCCGCCAGCGACGCGGCCAGGCAGAGCACCAGCGCGGCGGAGAGCGCCGCCGCGGCGCGCGAGGAGATCAGCCGCCCCCAGGAGAAAGGCCCGCGGTTGGACATCGCCCGATCGGTACCACGAAGTCGCGGCGGCTCACCGCGCGACGTCGCCGCCCCGCCAGGCGGCGGCTTCGATGCGCTGCTGAACGGCCCCCGCGACGAGGTTGAGGAAGTCGTAGCCGGTGCGCGCCTCGAGCTCGTCGACGGACACCGCGTAGCGCTCCCAGTCGTGGCCCGAGCCGGCCTCGTTGGGCATCTCGACGGCGACCACGGGGGTGCCCGCCGTCACCGCGTCGAGGCCGTGGCCCCGCGGCACCAGCACGATGACCTTCCAGGTCGAGATGGGGATCGCGACGCGGCGCGCCGGGTCGGGGCTGCGTCCCACCGAGGGGCACGCGTCGCCGGGCACCGCGCCGAGGGGGGAGGAGTCCGTCGCGCAGGACGGGTCCCAGCGGCCGCCGGCGACGATGAAGAGGTCCCAGCCCTCGCGGGCCTTCTCGACGGACCAGCGCTCGAGCGACTCCCACGCGCCCGCGTTGATGGCGTGCCGCTGCGGGACGATGTTGGTCGTGAGGAAGGTCGCGGCGTTGTCGTCGAAGGTCGCGGTGCGCTCGGCCGAGGGGCACAGGTGCCCGTGGTCGTAGCCGCTGCCCGCGTAGTCGCGGTGGTGCACGCGGTACACGCCGTCGGGCAGCTGCGGGTCGGGCGAGAAGGTGCGCTGCGTCCGGCCCACGGTGCCGAGGTCGGCCGCGGTGAGCCGCCACGCGACCCAGTTGGGGTCGTTGCGGAAGCGGTTGTACGAGACCACGTACTGCGGCTTCACGAGCACGAGCTCGTCCTGCGACGACGCGTCGGTCGGGACGCCGAGCGCGAGGTGCACGCTCCTCCCCGACGGCAGCGCCGGCACCGTGGGCCACGACGGGACCGTGGGCAGCGACGGCCGCGACGGGACCGTGGGCAGCGACGGCAGCGACGGCAGCTCGATGAGGTCGAGGTCGCAGCCGACGAGCAGCGCCAGCGCGGCGCACCCCGCGGCGCGCGACGGCGTCATTCGCGGGCGCGCTCGGCGGCCTTGGCGCGCTGCCAGTAGGCCTCGAGCTCGGCCTCGCTGTGGGCGTCGAGCGCGCGGCCGTCGGCCTTCGCGAGCGCCTCGACGTGGCCGAAGCGCGCGGCGAAGCGGCGGTTGCAGCGGGTGAGCGCGTCTTCGGGGTCGAGCCCGTGCTTGCGCGCGGTGTTCACCACCGAGAACAGCACGTCGCCGAGCTCGTCGGCCATCGCCTCGCGGTCGCCCGAGGCCACGGCGGCGTCGAACTCCGCGAGCTCCTCGTCGACGCGCGCGCGGGGCCCGGCCGCGTCGGGCCAGTCGAAGCCGACGCGCGACGCCTTGTCGCCCATGCGCAGGGCGAAGAGCAGCGCGGGCATGCCCCGCGGGATGCCCTCGAGGGTGCCGCGGCCCTTCTTCTCGGCGAGCTTGAGCTTCTCCCAGTTGGAGATGACCTCGGCCGAACCAGCCACCGGCTCGCCCGCGAACACGTGCGGGTGGCGCCGCTCGAGCTTCTCGCAGATGTCGTGCACGACGTGCTCGACCGTGAACCAGCCGAAGGCCCGCGCGAGCTCGCTCTGGAACACCACCTGTAACAGCAGGTCGCCGAGCTCTTCGCGGAGGTGGGCGACGCCCGCGTCGTCGGCCGGGCGGGTGGTTTCACCTGACGCGGTAATCGGCCGCTTCGCGTCGTCGCCGAGGCCGTCGATGGCGTCGCAGACCTCGAAGGCCTCCTCGACGGCGTAGCGCTTGAGCGACGCGAGGGTCTGCTCGCGATCCCACGGACAGCCGTCGGGCGCGAGCAATCGCTGCATCACGGCCACGATGCGGGCGAACTCCGAGGTCGATCGGGGCTTTACGCTCATGGCCCAAGGCTGCTAGCACGGTCGCGCGAGGGCGCACCAGCCGCGACCGGCGCCCGCGATTGGAGCAACACCGCAATGGCCCTGCTTCGCGCTGGGATCGAGATCGACGCGTACTGCACGCGCTGCCGAATGGACCTCACGCACCGCATCATCGCGGTGGTGAACAACAAGCCCGTGAAGGTCGAGTGCCGCACCTGCTACGGCACCCACAATTACCGGGCCCCGAAGTCGAGCCCGGTGCCCGCCGAGAAGACCGCCGGGGGGGCGCCGCGCGCCGCCAAGCCCGCGGCCCGGCGCGCCGCGGCGACCGACGAGCACATCAGCGTCGCGCCCCCGCCCGGCGCCCGCATCCACGGCTACCGGATGTCCGACAAGTTCTCGAAGGACCAGTGGGTCTCCCACAAGGTCTTCGGC
>JAQBQI010000160.1 GCA_028287085.1 Myxococcaceae bacterium | reverse complement strand
CCCCGCGCGAAGACCGCCCGCGGCGCGAGATGGCCGGCGGCCCCGCGCCCGACCGCACCCTCTACGTGGGCAACCTCCCGTACGACGCCACGCAGGAGGAGATCGAGGTGCTGCTCAACGAGCTCGGGGCCGGCCCCGTGGCGCGCGTGCACCTTCCCCTCGACCAGGACGGCCGCAAGCGCGGCTTCGGCTTCGTGACGCTCGCGACCGCCGAGGCCGCCAACGCCGCCATCGACCAGCTCAAGACCGCCGAGCTCCGCAGCCGCCGGCTGATCATCAACCTCGCGCACCCGAAGGGCAGCCCCGGCGCCCCGATGGGCGCGGGCGGCCCCGGTGGCTTCACCGGCACCGGCGGCGACCGTCCGCCGCCCCGCACCTTCGGCGGCGCGCCGGGCAGCAACTTCGGTCCGCCGTCGCCTCCGGGCGGCCGCGTGGGCCTCGCCAACCAGCGCAAGCGCAAGGAGGGTGAGGGCGACGGCCGCGGCCGTCCGGGCGCCGCGGGCGCCGCGGGCGCGGGGGCCTCGGGTCGACGCGACCGCGAGGAGAAGAGCTGGCGCGACGACGACGAAGACTGAGCCCGGGTCTGTGCTAGGTGACATCGCACGATGTCCTCCTGGCTCGATCGCCTCGATCGCCGCTTCGGGCGGCACCTCCCATCCAACCTCACCGTCGGGCTCATCGGCTTCCAGGGACTGAGCTGGTTCCTGGAGCAGCTGCGTCCGGGCTTCCTCGACTTCATCACCCTCGACGCCGCGAAGGTCGCGCAGGGCCAGGTCTGGCGCCTCGTGACCTTCGTCGCGCTGCCGCCCAGCTCCAACCCCATCTGGCTCTTCTTCTCCCTCTGGTGGACCCACATGCTGGGCACCTACCTCGAGCGCGAGTGGGGCGCGGTGCGCTACCTCGCCTACTGGCTCGTCGGCATCGCCGGCACCGCCGCGCTCGCGGTCGGCCTCCACGCCCCGGCGACCAACCAGTACCTCCAGCTCTCGCTGCTGCTCGCCGTCGCCACGCTCGACCCCGACCGCCAGGTGATGCTGCTGGTCATCCCGATCAAGCTGAAGTGGCTCGCCGTCATCGAGGCCGCGGTGCTCGCCTTCAGCGCCTCGACCCTCCCCGGCGCGTCGAAGGTCTTCCCCCTCGTCGCGCTCAGCAACTACCTGCTCTTCTTCGGCCCGTCGCTCTGGGCGACGCTCCGCGCGCGGCAGCGCAAGGCCGTGCACGTCGTCGAGGCCCACCGCGCGGCGCAGCAGCCGGGCGTCACCACGCAGCGCAAGTGCGCGACCTGCGGCGTCACCGACGCCGACCGCACGGTGGAGTTTCGCGTCTGCACCTGCGAGCGCTGCGGCACGCCCACCAACTTCTGCCTCCCGCACGTGCGCGAGCACCTCGCGGCGGCCGCGCCCGTCGACGCTCCGTAGCGACGCGAGCGGCGCTCCCGAACCCGGCGGGTCCCCGTCGAACGGGATCAGCGTCGCGCCGTGGCGTCGAAGAGCCGCCAGCGGAGCTCGGCCACGCGCACCGGGTCGTCGTCGTAGACGTTGCGCTCCTCGCCCGGGTCGAGGGCGAGGTTGTAGAGTTCCCACGCGCCGCGGGAGGCGTCGAAGGCGATCTTCCACGGGGGCGCGACGAGGGCCATCGAGGTGGGCGCCGCGCCGCCGTACTCCGCCACGTCGGAGTAGACCTCGGCGCGCACGTCGGCCGGCGCGCCGCGGCCGCCGAGCAGCGCGGGCACGAGCGAGCGCGACGCGGTCGGCGCCGCGACCGGCAGGTGCGCGAGGTGGAGCACCGTCGCGTAGAGGTCGAGCAGCGCGGTGAGCGCGCGGCGCTCGCCGGGGGCGACGCCCGGGCCGCGCACCAGCAGCGCGACGCGGATCGTCTCCTCGTGGACGTCGTAGTAGTGGTACCGGGCCCCGTGCTCGTTGAAGCCCTCGCCGTGGTCGCTGAACACGACCACGAGCACCGGCGCGCCGCGGCGCTCGAGGCGGTCGGCGGCGTCGATGAGCCGCGCCGCGAAGTGGTCGGCGCGCGCGAGGGCGGCGTCGTAGCGGTCGCTCTCGGAGGCGCCGAAGTCCTGCGGCCAGGCCTCGTCGCCGTAGGGCGCGTGGGCGTCGATGAGGTGCACCCACGCGAAGAAGGGACGGTCGCGCGGCGCCTCCATCCACTCGACCGCGCCGCGCACGATGGCCGCGGCGTCGCCCTTGAACTCGGGCGTCGCCTGCACCGGCTCGAAGCCCTGGAAGAAGCCCGGCGTGGTCGCGAAGTACGACGTGTTCGTGAAGGCCGCGGCCGCGTAGCCCGCCGCGCGCAGCGCCTCGGCCAGCGTGTGGTTCTCCGCCGCCACCGACGGGAACCTCGGGTCGTTGCCGCAGCCCCACGCGACCTCGCCCGGGTAGCGCCCCGTGAAGGTCGACGCGAAGGAGCGCAGCGAGCCGGGCGCGACGGCGTAGGCGCTGGTGAAGCGCGCCGCCCCGGCGGCGAAGCGGGCGAGGTTGGGCGTGGTCGGGCGGCCGTAGCCGTAGGCGCTCATGCGGTCGGGCCGCGCGGCGTCGATGGAGACGAAGAGCACGTTGGGCGCGCGCTCGCCCAGCGGTCCCGCGACGGGGGCGAGCGAGACGTAGGGCGCGACCGGCCGGCGCGGGCGGTCGTGGCCCGAGCAGCTCTCGTCGATGCCGTTGGCGGGAATCTCGGTCGCGCCCGGGTAGATCGTCGGGTCGCGGTCGTCGCAGTCGCCGCCGCCGAAGAGCACCCCGTGGCCGTCGCCGTCGCGGTCGAGCGTGTGCTGCAACGGGCCGATCACGCGCCGCACGATCGCCGTACGGCTGGCCAGCGCGATCATCACGGCCTGCCGTCGGCCGAGGCCCAGCGCGGGGACGGCGGCCAGCGCGGCGCAGGCGAGGGCGGCCGC
>JAQBQI010000135.1 GCA_028287085.1 Myxococcaceae bacterium | reverse complement strand
CGCGTGGCGCAGCGCCAGCGCGGTCGTCGCGCCGCCGAGGGCCTTCGCGCGGCGCTGGCAGCACCAGGTCATCAGGTCGCGGTAGACGCCCGCGCGGCCGCGCTCGCTGTCGGGCGCGGCCAGGGAGTAGCCCTCGCGCTCGACCTGCGCGAGCGCGAACAACAGCAGCGGCGTCACCGACTCGATGCGGCCGCCCGCCTCGCGGGCGCCGGGCTCCTCCTCGAGGAAGCGGTGGCCCCGGAACTCGCGGCCCTCGAGCGCGCGCCAGCGGTCGCACCAGGCCGACACCTGCTCGGCGCGGAAGGGCAGCAGGTGCAGGCGGTGCTGCGCGGCGCGGGGGGCGGCGCCGGGGCGGGGGCGGCCCGCGAAGACGGCGCCGGAGAAGCCCATCTCCTGGGCGTTGCGGGTGATGCGCGCGAAGAGGTCGTCGGGGGCCGGCACCTCGTCGAGCCCGTCGACCAGCAGCCACAGCTGGCGCACCAGGGTCGAGCGCGCGACGAGGTGCGCCGGGTCGAAGCCGTCGAGGGCCGCCTCGATGGCCTGCTTCAGGTCGCGGTCGCGCAGCGACTCGGCCCGCAGCGCGACGGGGTGAACGTCGTCGCTCGCCGCGAGGCGCGCGCCCAGCACCGTCATCAGGCTCGACTTGCCGACGCCCGCCTCGCCCGTCACCTCGATGGTGAGGAAGGCCCCGGCGCGCGCGCGGATCCACTGCATCACGCTCGGGAGCGCGTCGGGCGACTCGACCTGCGCCCGCGGCGCGCTCGACATCGCGCAGGGCGACGGGACGTAGAGGCGCTCGAGGGAGGGCGTGCCGTCGCCCCACATGGGCTGGCGCAGGCGCGACTTCAGGTGCTCGCGGTAGCGGCCCCACGCGACCAGCACCGGCGAGCGGAAGCTGTACGGCAGCACGTGCGCGAAGGCGCGGAACACCCCCGCGTCGAGCGCGCGCGCGACCAGGGCCGTGACCCACGCGCGGGCCTCGGCGTCGTCGGTGGCGACGCGCAGGAGGTCGTCGCGCTCGGCCTCGTCGCGCGCGGCGAGCTCGCCCACGCCCGCGAGCTCGGGCAGCGCCATCGCGGCGTCGAAGGCCCGCGCCTGGGCGGTCGCGGCGTCGGGGGCGGCGCGCACCGACTCGACCGCGGCGAGGGCGCGCTCGCCGGCGTCGCGCAGCACCCGTAGCTCGCGGCGCACCTGGAGGGCCACCGAGGGTTCGATCTTCACGAAGGGAGGTCCTTCTTCGGGCGGAGGGCGGCGGCCCAGAGGGGGCTGATGGCGTAGCGGTGGGGCTGCCCCGGCACGGGGTGCAGCACGGAGTAGAGCAGCGGGGTGTCCTGGAGGTCGGCGGTGAGCTCGACCTCGAGCTGGCCGTTCTCGAGGGCGCGCTCGAGGGCGGGCACGAGGTGGAGGCTGTCGGGGTTCTGGCGCAGCTCTTCCAGCTCGGCCCGCACGAAGGCCTCGATGCCGTCGAGGCCGACCGCGAGCCCGCGGCGCAGGCGCGAGGCGTGGAAGCGCGAGACGTCGCGGCACGACTTCAGGAACATCCCCACGCGCCCCTTGGCGGCGCGCACGAGCACGTCGAGGGCGGCCGCGTCGAAGACCTCGACCCCTTCGTGGAAGAGCGCGACGTGGCGGCGGTAGACCTCGCGCAGGTCGTCGTCGCCGAGCAGGCGCAGGCGCACGAAGTCGTTGAAGTCCTTGTCGCGGCCGTTGAAATAGGCGGCGCGCACCGTGACGATCACCAGGATCTGCGGGTGCTCGGCGATGGGCTTCAGCCGGTCGACGAGGCGCGAGCTCTCCTCGGAGCCCTCGCGGCCGCGGCGGTGCAGCAGGTCGAGGTCGTCGACGAGCAGCACCAGCGGGCGGTCGACCTGGTGCTGGCGGAGCGCGTCGAGCGCGTCGCGGATGTACTCCACCAGCTCGGCCTCGCCGGGCGCCCGGCGGACGCGGCGGGCGGAGCTCGCGGTGCGCTGCTCGGTGCGGTCGCCGAGCTTCACCTCGAGGGCGCCGACCTTGGCCCCGAGCCCGGCCTCGACGGCGGTGCCGACCGAGTCGCTGGCCTCGTCGCTGCGTTCGGCGACCTCCTGCGTGACCAGGGCGCGGCGCTCGTCGAGGTCGGCCAGGAACTCCTCGAAGGCCGCGCGCTGGTCGGCGGCGACCACGCCGCGCACCTCCTCGTTGAGCACGCGCCAGAGGGCCAGGAAGATGTCCTGGAGGACGGCGCGGGCGACGCCGCGGTTGTTGGCGTTGATGGTCTCGACGCGCGCGCGGCCCTCGCGGCGCTCGAGCTTGTCGAGCAGCACGCGGACGAAGTGCGACTTGCCCGCGCGGGTCTCGCCGTACACCGCGAGGATCTCGGCGCACTCGGGGAGGCCGGCGAGGGTCGAGAGGCCGAGCTCCATGGGCTCCTCGCGGTCGCAGAAGAGGTCGGTGACGAACTCGCGCGGCGGGGGGTTGTGGTCGAAGAGGCGGAGCAGGTTGCGCGGCGGGGCCATCGGCCGGGACGGTCGCCCGCACGGGGGGATGGGTGCAAGCGAACGGCGGCGGATGAGCGGAAAGCGGGGGCGGCGGCGGCGGAAGAGACCGCCAGGGCGCAAGGGAGAGACGGGGTTGGGATCAGCGGGCGCCGGCGCCGTTGCCACGCGCCCCCGACCTCGCACACCCTCGCCGTCGCCATGGCAGACCCACCGTCGCTACAGACGCCGCGCATCCTCTGGGGCGCGCTGCTGACCTCCAACGTCATGTACCTCGCGGTGCTGTTCTTCTTGCGCTCGGCCCGCACCAACCAGCCCCCGGGGCCCGCGGGACCGCCTTCGCCCGCGCTGATCGGCGGGCTCGCGTGCGCGGCGCTGGTCACCGCGGCGGCCAGCGTGCTGCTGCCGGCGCGGCTCTTCGCGCAGGCCGCGGCGGCCGGGGAGGTCGCCACCCGCGACGACGTGAAGGACGACCCCATGGGCGCGCAGCAGGGCTTCCGGCGCGCCGCGCCCAGCGAGCAGGTCTTCGCCGACCCGGAGGCCGCGCGGCGCACGGCGGTGGCGAAGTACATGTCCCCCTTCATCGTCGGCATGGCCCTGGCGGAGAGCGTGTCGCTCTTCGGCTTCGTGCTCGGCTTCCTCGGGGCCGACCTGGCGGTGTTCGCGCCCTTCTTCGCGGCGGGCGTCGCGCTGCAGGCGTGGCGCTACCCGTCGATGCCGGCCATCGCGCGGGCCTTCGAGGCGGCGCGGGGCGCGCGCTTCGCGGGCTGACGCCGCCTACTTCCGCGCGGCCAGCGCCGCGAGCGCCGCGTCCATCGCCGCGCACCCGTCGGCCTTCGTCACGTCCTGCCGCCCGCGCTCGATCGCCCCGTAGGCCGCCATCGCGAGCACCGCCGCCCCGCGCCGCGGGTCGCCCGCGAGCCACCGCGCCGCCACCGGGTGCCGCGCCGCCACCCGCAACACCCGCTCGC
>JAQBQI010000098.1 GCA_028287085.1 Myxococcaceae bacterium | reverse complement strand
CCTCGGCGCGCGCGGACTCGGCCTCGGCGCGCGCGGACTCGGCCTCGGCGCGCGCGGTCTCGGCCTCGGCCTCGGTGGGAAATAGCTCCGCCCCACCGACGCCGGTGCCCACGCGCAGGCGGGCCTCGCGGCCGGTGCCCACGACGACGAGCCAGCAGCCGAGCGAGGCGACCTCGACGCGGTCGTCCATGGTCTGCGCCACGCGCACGAAGCCGCGGCGCGCGAGGCGGCGGTACACCTGCCAGCGCACCCGCGTGCGACTACGCGACGTCGCGCCCGGGTCGAAGAGCACCAGCTCCTTGGCGCCCATGGCGGCGTAGGCGGCGGGCGCGTCTTCGTAGTCCTTGGTGACGTTGCGCGAGACGACCTCCAGCGCGAAGGAGGGCGCCCCGACCTCCCAGAGCTGCCACGACGAGGGCACCGCCGCGGGGTCGACCTTGGGCAGCACGTAGACGTCCGGCGCCAGCCGCTGCGTCGGGTCGCCCGGCACCCAGTAGAGGAACTGGTCCGCCCCGGTGAAGGCGCGCACCCGCCGCGACTTCAGCCACCGCGCGATGAGCGGGCGCAGCAGCTCCGCGATGAGCCGCTGGAGGAAGTCCTCCCCCATGTGATCGGTCTCCGGATAGTGGACGGTGTGAACCTGTCGCGCCGAGGAGCTCATGGCCGCGCCGAGATTGGCACAGCCCCGCGGCGCTGCCCACGGGCGCGCGCCGCTGCGCAACCGCTCGCCCCCCGTCGTCGCCTCAGCGGCACGCCCGGATGCTGCCCGAGAGCACGCGGCAGAAGAACGGCAGGCAGCAGCTGCCGCCCGCGCTCGTGCCGCAGCTGTGCCCCTCGCCCAGGCAGCACACGCTCCCGGCGCTGCCGATGGTGGCCGCGCAGCCCCCGCCGGTGCAGCACTGGCTGGCGCTGTCGCACGCGGCGTTGAACGCGCGGCACATCGGCACGTCGGGCGTCGCGGGCACGTCGGGCGTCGCGGGCACGTCGGGCGTCGTCGCGCCGCTGTCGGCGCCGCCGTCGATGCCGCCGTCGACCGTCGCCGACGCGCAGCGCGCGCTGTAGAGCGCGATCTGCGCGTCGGTCGACATCGCGCACGCCCCGGCGACGTCGAAGCGGGCCCCGCCGACGCCGTCGGCGGTGCACACGCAGTCCGCGTCCGAACACGCCAGGCCCACCGGCGCGCCGCTGCACGAGAGCGAGAGGGTGCAGAGCCCGCCGCTGCGCGAGATGCTCTGGAAGCTGCACGCCGACCCGGAGTCTCCCCCGCCGCTGCCGCACCCGAGAAGGCAGACCACCCACACCCAACGCATCCATACCCGATGATTCATCGCGCGCTCCTCCGGCCGACCGCTCCGCCCACCCGTAGCCTCGGCGGTATTACGTCCGCGGTAAGAACACAAGCCGCCCACCCGCCGGCGCACCGCGCCGCCGCCTCCGGTTCAGCCCTCGGGCTGCTTGCGCACCTCGGCCACGAGCGCCTCGACGCTCTTGCGCGCGTCGCCGAACAACATCCGCGTGTGGTCGAGCGTGAAGAGCGGGTTGTCGACCCCCGCGTAGCCCGCGGCCATGCCGCGCTTGAGCACCACGGTCAGGCTCGCCTTCCACACCTCCAGCACCGGCATGCCGTAGATGCTCGACCCCGGATCGTCGAGCGCCCCGGGGTTCACGATGTCGTTCGCGCCGATGACCAGCACGAGGTCGGTGCGCGCGAAGTCGGCGTTGATGTGCTCCATCTCGTGCACGATGTCGTAGGGCACGCCGGCCTCCGCGAGCAGCACGTTCATGTGCCCCGGCAGCCGCCCCGCCACCGGGTGGATCGCGAACTTCACGTCCACCCCGCGCTCGCGCAGCGCCGTGGTGAGCTCCTTCACGGCGCCCTGCGCGCGCGACACGGCCATGCCGTAGCCCGGCACGATCACCACCGCGCGGGCCGCGGCGAGCTTCTGGCCCACCTCGTCGGCCTTCATCTCGATGACCTCGCCGCTCACCGCGCGGGCCGTCCCCGGCGCGGCGTCGCCCGTCCCGAAGCCGCCGAACACCACGCTCAAGATCGAGCGGTTCATCGCGCGGCACATGATGATCGAGAGGATGGTTCCGCTCGACCCGACGAGCGCGCCGGTGACGATGAGCAGGTCGTTGGCGAGCATGAAGCCCGCGGCCGCGGCGGCCCAGCCGGAGTAGCTGTTGAGCAGCGACACCACCACGGGCATGTCGGCCCCGCCGATGGCCAGCACGAGGTGCGTGCCGAGCAGCGACGCGAGCCCGATCATCGCCAGCAGGTAGGGCAATCCCGCGCTCCCGGGCGCCTGGATGAAGGGCAGCGCCAGGCCCGCGATGCACAGCGCCGCGACGGCGTTGAGCGCGTGGCGTCCCGGCAGCAGCAGCGGCTTGCCGTCGAGGGTTCCGCGCAGCTTGGCCCACGCGACGATCGAGCCCGTGAGGGTGATCGCGCCGACCGCGGCGCCGACCCCCACCTCGATGAGGTGCACCGTGCGCTCGACCGACGGGGCGAGGTGCCCGCCGACGGGCTCGAGGTACGACGACACGCCGACGAGCACCGCCGCCAGCCCGACGAAGCTGTGCAGCACCGCGACGAGCTCGGGCATCCCGGTCATCTCGACGCGCCGCGCGAGCGCCGCGCCGAGGATGCTCGCGACGACCACCGCGAAGAGCAGCGCCCCCGACGAGGCCCACGCCGCGGTGAGCAGGCGGCCCGCGGCGTCGCGCACGATCATGCCGTCGCGGGTGACCCAGGAGATAGCGGCGACGACGATGGCGAGGGCCATGCCGACGACGCCGTAGGTGTTGCCCTGCTGCGCGGTCTCCTGCTTCGAGAGGCCGCCCAGCGAGCGGATGAAGAGCACGCCCGCCGCGAGGTAGGCGATGACGACCTCGCCGCTCACCGGCGCGCCCCCTTCGCCGCCGGCGCGTCGTCGCGGCGGAACATCTTCAACATCCGGTGCGTCACCATGAACCCGCCGGTGATGTTGATGGTCGCGAAGAACACCGCGACCACGCCGAGCACCGACGCCGCGTTGAGCTGCGGGCCCACCTGCAACAGACCCCCGACGACGATGATGCCGCTGACGGCGTTGGTGACCGCCATGAGCGGCGTGTGCAGCGAGGGCTGCACCGACCAGATGACCTGCCACCCGACGAAGCACGCGAGCACGAAGACCGTCGAGTGCCGGAGGAAATCCGGCGGCGCGAAGCGGCCCAGCATGAAGAGCGCCGCGATGACGGCGAAGCCGCCGACGGTCGAGCCCCACGCGCGCCGCGTGGGCGAGGTGATGTTCTGCTGCGCGGGCTTCACGTCGGGCGGCGGCGGCCGGGTCTTCGCCCTCGCGGCCGACGGCGGCAGGGGCTTCGGCGGCAACGGCGGCAGCTCCTCGCCGCGGTAGAGCAGCAGCGCGGGCCGCAGCACGTCGCTCTCGACGTCGACCGCGAGGTCGTCGCCGAGCTCCCCGAGGAGGTTGACCACGTTCATGGCGAAGAAGCGGCTCGCGGTCGCGGCCATGCGGCTCGTGAGGTCGGTGAACCCGAGGATCTTCACCCCGCGGTACTCGACCACCTCGCCCGGCACGCAGAGCTCGCAGTTGCCGCCCTGCTCGGCGGCCATGTCGACCACGACCGACCCCGGCTTGAGCTGCTCGATCACGTCGCGCGGCAGCAGCACCGGGGCCTTCGCGCCCGGCACCAGCGCCGTCGAGACGATCACGTCGACCTCCTTGGCCTGCGCGCGAAAGAGCGCCATCTCCGCGGCGATGAACTCCGGGCTCATCACGCGCGCGTAGCCGCCTGCGCCCTCGCCGCTCTCGGTGAGGGCGACCTCGATGAAGCGCGCGCCGAGGCTCTCCACCTGCTCGCGCGCCGCCGCGCGGGTGTCGAAGGCGCGCACGTCGGCGCCGAGCGCGCGGGCCGCCGCGATGGCCGCGAGCCCCGCCACGCC
>JAQBQI010000086.1 GCA_028287085.1 Myxococcaceae bacterium | reverse complement strand
CGCACGCCGCCCCGAGGCCCCCGCGGTCGGCGCACGCGCCCGCGACGCACTCCTGCCAGTACTGGCACCGTCGCCGCGCGTCGCAGGCCTCGCCCGGCCGCTGCGTCGGCGGCGGCGCCGTCGTGCGGCACACCCCGCAGCCGCGGTTGCCGCCGGCCGAGCAGTCGCCGCCCGAGCACTGCGCCTCGTACGCGCACGCCGCCCCCACGGCCCGCGACGCGCGCGGCCACGACGGGCACACCGGGTCGTCGCGGAAGTACCGCCAGCCGAGCTCCGCGCACGACGCCGCGACCACCTCGGCGCCGCACGCGTCGACCTGCGCGGGGGTGGCCGCGAGTCCGGGCGTCGCGCGCCAGGCTGCGCACGCGAGCTCCAGGCGCGCCGCGCAACGATCCGCGCCCACGGCGCGACCGCCCGTGAGTCCGTTGGACAGCGCCTCCGGGGCGCACACCACGAGCCGCGCGCAGAAGCTCGCCGCCAGGCGCGCGCACGGGCCCAGCCCCGGCCCGTCGGCGGCGGCGGCGTCGGGAGTGTCGCGCAGCTCGGTGCGCGCGCCGCAGGCCGCCGTGAGCAACCACCACACTGCCAGCGCCCGGGTGTTCATCGCGCCGATGATGCCCCGAATGCCGCGCGGAAATGGCAGATCGGCCCCTGTTCGAAGGCTGCGCGATTGCTTCGGATGGGAGTGCGTGGACGGACGCATCCCAGCGATCGCGCGGCCGTGGAACGGAGCCGCTGCCGCGAAGTCCGGTGAGCGCTCACGCGCCGCACCGTCCACGCACCTGAAAGGGCATTGCCGCGTCGGTCGAGAAGGGAGGACCCCGACCAGAACCGCTGCGCCCTCAGGCAAGAGGGACCCTATCGCGGGTCGCTCCGGGCACAAAGATTTCGTCACACCTCGGTCGCGGCGGCGATGAGCTCCTCGTAGCGGAGCTGCACCCGCCCGAGCGCCACCGTGTCGAGGAAGGACAGGAACGCGAACTCCGGCACCAGCGTGCGCCACCGCCGCAGCCACGCCGGGATGTACCGCGGCCGCTGGAGGATTCCGCGGCGCCGGAGGTGCACCAGGGCGGTGAGGTCCTCGAGCGCGATGCGCCCGCACGACAGGAGCTCCATCTCGTCGCGGAAGCCCTCGCGCACCACGGCGCTCAGGAAGGCCTGCACGTCGAGCAGGCCCGCGAGGTAGACGGTGTCCTTGGTGAAGGGCGCGCGGCCGGTGACGAGCCCGCCGCGGCACACGCGCTGCGCGTCGAGGTAGGCCTCGCGCGGCGTGGCGCCCTGCCCGACGAGGTGGCGGTAGAGGTCGACGAAGTTCGCGCCCTGCTCGGCCATGTCGACCAGCAGCACCCGGTTGGCGAGGCGCTGCAGCCGCTCGATCGAGGCGCAGTGGTGGTGCAGCTCGGTGAAGACCGCGAGGCCCTCCTGCGTGCGCGTCGAGCGCGGGCCGCCCACCCGCAGGAAGCCCGCCTCGGGCTGCGCCGCGCCGTTCTGCCCGGTGAGCGCGTGGGTCTCCACCTCGTGGTGCCAGAGCGCGTCGGCCTCCCACGGCGTGAAGGTCGCGTCGGCCCGCACCCGCACCCGGGTCGACCCGGCCACCACCTTCGCGGTCGCCTCGGGGTCGACCACCACCGCGATCACCATGCTCGGGTATTCGCGCGCCACCCGCTGCCGCAGCGACTCGGCCAGCGCCTCGGCGTCGAGCAGCTCGCACTCCTCGTCGGTCGCCTCGTCGGTGCCGTGCGGGCGCAGCCGCTCGATGACGTGGTGGGCGAGGTCGATGTTGCGCTCGCCCCCGCCGTGGAAGCGCGTGCGCGGCCCGCCGTACAGCTCCTTCGAGAGCCGCGAGAACTCCGCCGTGCCGAGGGCGAGCACCATCCGCGAGGCGTCGCGCATCGAGCCCACCGTCGAGCGCATCCAGACCGTGACGGGGTCGTCGCCCTCCAGCGATTGCTCCGCCGCGTCGAGCGCCGCCACGCGCTCGTTCAGGGGGTCGCGGTCGACCTCGTAGGTCACCTCGGGCAGCCCCTCGGCGCCGCCCGCGAAGAAGCGCTCCTCGACCTCGCGCGGCCAGCCGATGGCCTCCAGCACGCGCACCCGCCGGTCGCTCTTCGCCAGCGCCTCGATCATCGCCAGCCGCTCGCGGATCACCTCGTCGGAAGGCAGCGCCATCGTGGTGGCAGCCTAGCGCGAAGCGCGGCCGAAACCTTTGCCCGCGCGCCCGGCGCCGCTACACCGTGACCGATGCCCACGCGCCGCTCCGCCCCCGTCGCCCAGCTCGATCTCTTCAAGGGAGCCGAACCCCTCGCGGCCGTGTACCGCGAGGCCGCCGCGGTCGCGGAGCGCCTGCCGCCGACGCTGCATTTCGGCACGAGCTCGTGGTTCTCGACGGGCTGGGAGGGGATCGTCTGGTCGCGCAGGTACACCGAGAGCGACCTCGCCCACGACGGCTTGAGCGAGTACAGCCGCCACCCCCTGCTCACCACCGTGGGCATCGACCGCAGCTACTACGGACCCGTCCCCCCGGCGGACTTCGACCGCTACGCGTCGCAGCTGCCAGCCGGGTTTCGGTGCGTGATCAAGGCGCCCGCGAGCGTGACCTCGGCGATCGTGCCCAACCGCCGGGACGAAGTCCCCATCGCCAACCCCGACTACTGCTCGGTCGAGCGCTTCATGCGCGACCTCGGGGATGCGCTCGTCGGGCATTTCCTGCCGCACACAGCGGCGGTGTTGTTCGAGTTCCCGATGGCGCCGCGGGCCTTCACGGGCGACGCGTCGGAGTTCGCGCACCGCCTCGACGGGATGCTCGCGGAGATGGACCCGCGCATCCCGGTGGCGATCGAGCTGCGCGACCCGGGGCTGTTGAAGACGCCGTATGCGAACGTGCTGCGCGCGCGGCGGGCGGCGCATACGTACAACCTGCACACGCACATGCCGCTGCCGGGCCTGCAGCGGGCGGTGGTGGCGCTGCGCGACCAGCCCTTCGCGGTGGTGCGCCTGCTGATGCCCCCGCAGACGCGCTACGAGGAGCGCAAGCGGGAGTTCGCGCCCTTCAACCGACTGCAAGACGTCGACGAGGCGCGGCGGGCGGACACGCTCTCGGTGATCGTCGAGGCCATCGGCGGGGGTCTGGAAACCTGGGTGCTGGTGAACAACAAGGCCGAAGGCTCGTCGCCGTTGACGATCAAGGCGCTGGCCGAGGCGCTGGCGGGGTGAAGGCCCCCCACCGGTCCATCGTGATCGACACAATCTGGCCAATCCACTAGACCAGTCGGATGCGACCGATGGACGGCTTCACCCTCGTCGTCGACCCCGCCTCCGAGCACCCCGTCTACGCCCAGCTCGCCCGCGCCGTCATCGACGACGTGCTCCGCGGGCGCCTCCGCCCCGGCGATCCCCTCCCCGGCAGCCGCACCCTCGCCGCCACCCTCGCCGTGCACCGCAACACGGTGCTCGCGGCGTGGTCCGAGCTCGCCGCCGAGGGCTGGATCGTCGCCCGTCCCGGCGGCGGCACCTTCATCGCCCCGACGCTGCCGCCGCAGACCCCGCGGCGCTTCTCCCCGCGCGCCCCCGTCGCCGCCAGCCCCGCCGACCGCGTCGGCTTCGCCCTCCCCCCGGTCGTCGCCACCCGCACCGACGCCCTCGAGGTCCCCCGCGGCGCGCTCGTGCTCGCCAGCGGGCAGCCCGACCTGCGCCTCGTGCCCGCCGACCTCCTCGCCCGCGCGCTGCGCCGCGCGCTGCTCCAGCACCGCGACGCCGCCCTCGGCTACGGCGACGCCCCGGGCCACCCCCGCCTGCGCGCCGCCCTCGCCGCCAGGCTCGCCGCCCACCGCGGACTGCCCGTCGGCGCCGACGACGTCGTGGTCACCGAAGGCAGCCAGATGGCGCTCGACCTCATCGCCCGCGCGCTGCTCCGCCCGGGCGACGTCGTCGCCGTCGAGGCCCTCGGCTACGGCCCCGCCTGGACCGCCTTCGCCCAGGCCGGCGCGCGCCTCGTGGGCGTCCCCGTCGACCGCGGCGGCCTCTCCATCGACGCCCTCGACGCCCTCCTCACCACGGAGCGCGTGCGGATGATCTACGTCACGCCGCACCACCAGTACCCCACCACCGTGACGCTCTCCGCCGAGCGCCGCCTCGCGCTGCTCGAGCTCGCCCGCAAGCACCGCGTCGCCGTCGTCGAGGACGACTACGACCACGAGTTCCACTACGAGGGGCGGCCGGTGCTGCCGCTCGCGAGCGCCGACGTCCACGGGGTCGTGCTGCACGTCGGGACGCTCTCGAAGATCCTCGCGCCGGGCCTGCGCGTCGGCTACGTGGTCGCGCCCGCGCCGGTGCGCGCCGCCCTCGTCGGGCTGCGCCACCACTCGGTGCGCCAGGGCGTCGCCGCGATGGAGCTCGCCGTCGCCGAGCTGCTGGAAGAAGGCGAGCTGCAGCGCCACGCGCGCCGCGTGCGCCGGGTCTACGCGC
>JAQBQI010000027.1 GCA_028287085.1 Myxococcaceae bacterium | reverse complement strand
GGCGTGGGCCGGGCGTGGCGCCCCGCCGGGTCGCACGACCCGAGCGAGGACGCCGCCAGCGCTCCCAGGAGCAGGCGTCGCGTCTTCATGGTGCGGGGTGGGACAACCCCCGCGGGAAAAGGTTTGCCCCAAAATCCGGGAGCGCTATGCGTCGGCCCGGGGGGCGCGCGGGAGGCGCAGCGCGAAGGTCGCCCCGCGGCCCGGCTCGCTGTCGACGGTGACGCTGCCGCCGAGGGCCTGCGCGACGCGCCACACGATGGTGAGCCCGAGGCCCATCCCCTTGCCGGGCGCCTTGCGGGTGAAGAAGGGCGTGAAGATGCGCGCGCGGTCCTCCGGGGTGATGCCGGCGCCGTTGTCGCTCACGGTGAGCACCACCTCGGCGTCGCGCAGCTCGCCCCGCACGACCACCCGCCCGCCCTCGTCGGCCACGGCCTCGATGGCGTTCTGCACCAGGTTCGAGATCGCCTGGTGCAGCTCCTCGGGCACGCACTCGACGAGCCCCTCGCCCTCCAGCTCGAAGACCAGCTCGACGGGCTTGCCCGTCGACGAGGCCACCAGCGCCGCCACGTCGCGCGCGCCGGCGAAGGCGTCGTGCGTGCGCGGCACCCGCGCGAAGCCCTCGCGGCTGTAGCGCCGCATCAGGGCCACGGTGTCGCCGATGCGCAGCAGGCCCGACTGGGCGGTCTCGAACATGCGCGTGGTGCGCGCCTCGAGCGAGGCGATCTTCGCCCGCGCGGGGTCGCCCTCGGGCGCGAGCGGCAGGGTGAGCTTGAAGGCCTCGGTGACGTCGAGGCGCACGCGGGTGAAGGCGTTGCGCACGTAGTTGAGCGGGTTGTTGATCTCGTGCGCGAGGCCGCCGGTGATGGTCTCGAGGGAGTCCATCTGCTGGGTGAGCACGCGCTCGGCGGTGGCGTCGCTGGTCTGCGCGAGCTTCTGCACCGTGGCCAGCAGCTCGCGGGTGTTGAAGGGCTTGCTCATGTGCTCGGTGACGCCGGAGTCCATGCCCTCCATGCGGTCGCGCAGCTCGCCGCGGGCGGTGAGCATCAGCACGGGCACGTGCCGCATGCGGGCGTCGGCGCGCAGCCGGCGGGTGAGCTCGAAGCCGTCCATCTCGGGCATCATCAGGTCGGTGACCACCACGTCGGGCAGGTGCTTGAGCGCGAGCTCGAGCCCGCGCGCCCCGTTCGGCGCCGTCAGCACCCGGAACTTCTGCCGCAGCACGGTGAAGATCAGCCGCGTGACCTCGGGGGTGTCCTCGACCACGAGCACGGTGCGGCCGCGCGTCGACTCGTCGGCGTCGCGCTCGACCACGCGCCGCTCGGTCGCGTCCGACACGTCGAGCAGGCGGAAGTCCTCGCGCGCGGCGAACTGCGCCGTCCAGTCGGTGGTGCCGTGGTCGTTGCGGCGCTCGTTGGGCACCGTCTCGGCGCGCCCGCGGCGCTCGAGCGCCTCGGCCGGCAGGTGCCCCCGACCCTTGCGCAGGGTGACGGTGAAGCGCGCCCCGCGGCCCGGCGCGCTGCTGCCGTGGATGCTGCCGCCGTGCAGCTCGACGAGCTCGCGGGCGAGCGCGAGCCCGATGCCCGTGCCGCCCTGCGTGTAGCGGTTCTGCGCCGTCTCGCTGTCGACCTGGAAGAAGCGCTCGAAGAGCCGCTCGGCGAGCTCGGGGGGGAAGCCCGCGCCGGTGTCCTCGACGGCGACGCGCACCACGTCGGCGTCGTCGTCGAGGGTGACCGTGATGCGCCCGCCCTCGGGCGTGTGCTTGGCGGCGTTGGAGAGCAGGTTGATGAAGACGCGCTCGAGCCGGTCGAGGTCGCACCACACCTCGCTCGCCTCGGCGGCGGCCTCGAAGCGCAGCTCGACGCGCTTGCGGTCGGTGAGCGGCGCCACCTGCGCGACCAGCGCCCGCAGCCACTGCGTGAGGTCGTGCGGCTTCACCCGCAGGCGCAGCCGCGACTCCTCCAGGCGCGACAGGTCGAGCAGGTCGCCGATGAGGCGCAGCAGGCGGGCGCCCGAGAGGTAGATCGAGCGCAGCGTCGCCCGCTGCGGCTCGGTGAGCGGGCCGAACTCGCCGTCGATCATCAGCTCGAGCGGCGAGAGGATCAGCGCGAGCGGCGTCTTCAGCTCGTGGGTGACGTTGGCGAAGAAGCGCGACTTGAAGGCGTCGAGGCGCTGGAGGTCCTGGTGCGCGCGGGAGAGCACCTCGCCGGCGGCCTCGAGCTTCACGCGGTTCTCGAGCTGCTCGCGGGCGCGGCCGTAGCTGAAGCCCTGGGCCGTCGTCACGATCGCCGCGGTCGAGACGACGAAGAAGCAGTGGATGAGCGCAACGGGGTGCCGGTCGTGGATCAGCGTGCCGAGGTTCACGAGCAGGAACGACCCGGCGATCACCCCGTGGGTCGCGACCACGACCGTGCGCGGCCAGTGGAAGAGCATCCCCCCGCCCACCATCACCATCATGAGGCCCGGGTAATACGGGCTGTCGACGCCGCCGAGGACGGTGGTCATCACCGTGATGCTGAGCCCGACGAAGGCCATGTACGCCCCGGTGACGAGGGTATCGTGGCGCTCGAAAGCCGGGCGCTTGCGGAAGGCGTTGAGCAGCAGCGAGACCGTGATGCCCGTGACCCGGGTTCCGAGCAGGAGCGGGAGGTAGCGGGCGGGCGCGGTGAGCACGTCGAGGACGGCGAAGGCGCCGTGCAGGCCGACGACGAGGACGAGGGCGATGAGGGAACTACGGCGGTTGTGTTCGACGAGCCAGCGGCCCCACTCGAGCTCGACCTTCGAGCCCTCGACGTACACGCTCATTCCCGCGCGTGAATCGCGACGAGCGGGTTGTACCCCGACGCTTCCTCCAGCGGCTCGACCCGGACGCCGGGCGCGCTCTCCGCCGCGATACTGTGGAGTTCCTCGCGCGAGCGGTAGTGCACGAACCAGTCGAGGTGGTGCTCGAGCAGCCAGCGCGTGCGCAGCTCGGGCACCACGTTGCCGACGAAGAGCTCGCCGCCCGCGGCGAGGGTCGCGACGAGGTTGGCGCACAGCGCGATCGCGCTCGGCCGCACGAGGTAGTCGAGCAGCCCCGAGCACACCACGACGTCGAAGGGCCCCTGCCGGGCGTACACCGTCGGACCGCGCAGCAGGTCGCGGATGGACTCGTGCAAGAAGACCAGCTTCACCTCGCCCGGCGCCCGCTCGGCCAGCGGGCGGAGGCGCGCGAGCGAGTACGCGAGGGCGTCGTGCGCCTGGTCGAAGAGCACGCAGCGCAGCGGGCGGTGCCCCGGCCTGAGGCCCTGGAGCAGCTCGAGCACCTCCTCGCAGGGACCGCTGCCGACGAGGGCGATGTTGAAAGGGCCGCCCGGCGCGTGCGCCCGCGCCAGCAGCCGGTCGCGGATGACGTCCTTCCGGCCGCGGATCATGCGCGCGCCGTCGGTCTCGGTGGCCGCGAGGTGCAGCGCCCGCGAGAAGAGCGAGCTGCCCTCGAAGCGGCCCTCGTAGATGTACCGCATGACGACGAAGTCGCCGGGGTACCCGAGCGGCTTGCTACGCGCGCGGTGGAAGAACGCGGCCTGCATCAGCAGCGGGTCGAGCTGCCGCTGCGACAGGTGGCGGAGCGCGTCGGAGTCGTCGGGCGTCGCCCCGCGGAGCGCGGCGTCGATGCGGTGCGACAGCGCGAGGAAGTTGGGCACGAAGCCGCCGAGGAGCTCCTCGATGAGCACGGCGCGAAGGGCCCGGTCGCCGACGCCGTGCACGGCCTCGTAGGGCAGGTCGGCCTCCAGCCGGGTGAGCTGCTCGCGCGCGTCTTCGAGGAACAGGCGCATCTCGCAGACGCCGGCCTTGTAGGCGTCGTAACCCGGCGCCGACCACACGCGCGAGCGCGGGTCGAGGTCGAGCAGTCCGCCCCCGCGCGCGCTGCGTACCTGCTGCAGCGTGAGCAGGTCGTCGGTGTTGAGCAGCCCGTCGCGGAACGACCCGCCCACCAGCCGCTCGGCCCCCTCCTCGCGCAGCGAGATGACCTCGAGGCCGCCGCGGTAGATCTCGCGTGCGTCGACCGTCACGCGCACGCCCGCGATCACCTCGCCCACGTGGGGCAGCTCGACCCCGTCGGGCCAGTGCAGCGCGACCCCGTTCTGCGACACGTCGCGCAGCTCGCAGGCGAGCTCCCGGGCGCCCCGCGGGACGTGCACCCGCAACTCGAGCGCCGCCAGCCGGTCGCGCGCGATGCGGTCGGGGCGGAAGAGCGCCGCGGCGCCGGTCGAGCCCTGGAGGTTCGCGTAGGCCACCCCGGGGTTGCTCGAGGGCCACGACAAGCGACGCCCCGGATCCTCACCCTCGCGATCGTCAGACATTCGGTCCCTTCGGCAATTCGATTTCGAACCGCGCGCCGCCCCCCGACGGCACCGGGGAGACCGAGCGGATCGACCCCCCGTGTTGCTCCATGATCAGCCGGCACATGTAGAGGCCCATGCCGAGGCCCTGCGCCCCCTTGGTGCTCTCGAAGGGGTCGAAGAGCCGCGGCGCGATGCCCGGCGCCACCCCGGGGCCCTCGTCCTGCACCGCGACCACCACGCCCCCCGCGCTCGCCGTCGCCTCGACCTGGATGAGCTGCGGCGCCTCGGTCGACTGCATCGCGTTGCGCAGGAGGTTTACGAGCACCTGTAAGATGCGCGCCCGGTCGCAGCGCACCACCGGCAGGTCGGGCGCGATGCGCGTCTCGCAGAGCGAGCGCCGCTGCTCCATCTCGAGGCCCGCGAGCACGAGCGCGTCGCGCACGACGCCGCCGACGTCGGTCGGGTCGGCGCGCAGCGCGAGGCTGCCGGCGGCGAACTCGTGCAGCGTGCTCAGCGTCGCCATGAGGTGCCGCGTGGCCGAGACGCCGACGCGCAGCGGCGCCATCAGCCGCGGCGACACCTGCTGCGCCTCGAAGAGGCTCTCGAGCAGCGTGAGCCCGCCGAGGGTGTTGCGCAGGTCGTGGGTGACGCCCGCGGTGAGCCGGCCGATGGTGCTCAGGCGGTCGAGGTGCAGCATCTTCTGCTGGGTCTCGCGCAGCTGGTCGAGCGCGCCCTTGAGGTCGTCGGTGCGCGCCGAGAGCAGCTCGAGCAGGCGCGCGTTGAGCCGCCGCTGCTGCACCATCGCGCTGGCCTGCGCGACCGCGCCGAGGAGGTCGGCCGGCTCCCAGGGCTTGTGCATGTGGCGGAACACGCCCGCCCGGTTGATCGCGTCGACCAGCACGGGCGTGTCGGTGAAGGCTGTGAGCAGGATGCCGGCGACGTCGGGGAAGCGCTCGCGCACCCGGGCCAGCATGTCGATGCCGGTCATGCCGGGCATGCGCTGGTCGCACACGATGACGTCGAAGCGCTCGGCCTCGATCAGCCCCAGCGCGAGCTCGGCGGAGAGCGCCTCGTGCACGATGTAGTCGCCGTCGAGGAAGGCCCGCAGCACGTCGAGATTGCCCACGTCGTCGTCGACGATGAGCACCCGTCGGGTGAGCGTCTCGCCCACGCCGTGGCGGGCAGCGAGCGCCGTGAGCGCGTCGGGCTCAAGCACGTCGTCAGTCTAGACAACCCGCGGCGAAACCATCAACCGCCAAGTGTCCGATCGCAGGACGGTCAGGCCCGGCGGAGCGCCACGAAGTGGTCAATGATGTGATCAGCGACGTCGGCCTTGCTCATGCGCGCGAGGGCCGTCACGGCGTCGCGCGTCACGAGCGTGACGCGGTTGTCGTCGCCGTCGAAGCCGTCGGCGGCGAGGTTGGCCACGACGAGGTCACAGCCCTTGCGCGCGAGCTTCTCGCGGGCGCGCTCGACCAGCTCGCTCGTCTCGAGCGCGAAGCCCACGAGCATCGGGCCGCCCGCGTGACGCGCCGCGCCGAGCTCGGCCAGGATGTCGGGGTTCTTCACGAGGCGGATGACCAGCGCGTCGTCGGTCTTCTTGATCTTCTCGGCGGCGACGTCGGCGGGGCGGTAGTCGGCGACGGCGGCGGCCATCACCACGAGGTCGGCCGCGCCCGCGGCGGCGAGCACCGCGTCGCGCATCTCCCGCGCGCTCTGCACCCGCTGCACGGTGACGCCCTCGGGCGGGGGCAGCGCC
>JAQBQI010000019.1 GCA_028287085.1 Myxococcaceae bacterium | reverse complement strand
CTGGGCGCGGCCGAGACCGCGGCGCGCGCGTGCAGCAAGACGCTGCTGGTGCTCGACACCGCCACCGGCGAGGCCGAGCGGCTCTACTTGAAGACGGGCTGGGTGCGCGTCGGGGTGATCCCGGGCTACGCGCTGCGGCCGCAGGGAGGGCTCTGCGACACGGTGGTGTACTACCGCACGCTCGCCTGATTCCGGCGGTGGGTGGCCTCGACCGGTCCGTGCCGTCGGGCTGAAGCGCATCCGCTTCGACACATGTTGAAGAGGGCCGGCCCGCTGCGGTCGCTGGGGTTCACTCACCCCAGGCCACGACGGGCCCCCGCGACTTGCACCAACGACGTAGGAGCGGCCTCGCGCGCCCGCAATCCCAGGCCTCGCCCGACGGGGAGCAGCCGCCGAGGTCCGCAGTCCCCGGCCTCGCCCGCCGGGGAGCAGCCGCCGAGGACCGCAGTCCCCGGCCTCGCCCGACGGGGAGCAACCACCGAGGTCCGCAGTCCCCGGCCTCGCCCGACGGGGAGCACCTGCCAACGTCCGCAGTCGCCGGCCTCGCCCGTCGGGGAGCACCCACCGAGGTCCGCGATCACCGGCCTCGCCCGCCGGGGAGCACCCGCCAACGTCCGCAATCACCGGCCTTGCTGGGGAAGGATGTTGGTCGTGGGTCTTCAATCGCCACATCCGCGCCCTCGGGCTGGCCTCGGTGGTTGCTCGACTCCGGGAGATGTCAGCCAGTGGGGCGAGAGACCGGTGATCGCGGACGTCGGTGATCGCTCCCCGACGGGCGAGGCCGGGGACTGCGGACGTTGGCGGGTGCTCCCCGTCGGGCGAGGCCGGTGACTGTGGACGTCGGTGGTTGCTCCCCGGCGGGCGAGGCCGGTGATCGCGGTCCTCGGTGGCTGCTCCCCGACGGGCGAGGCCTGGGATTGCGGGCGCTCGTGGTCGCCCGTACGTCGTTTCGGACGGCCGCGTCGCCAGCAGGTCGCGCACCTGCATCATGACGGTCCAGTGGGCGGTGCCGCGGCGGGCGGAGCCGGCCTTCTTGGCGCCGGGGTTCGACCCCTGCTTGGCCTCCAGCACGAAGCAGCCGTGCTTGTAGAGGTCCATCTTGCCGACGGATTTGGGCTTGCCGTCGTGGACGAGCGTCGCGTCCTTCTCGAAGACGTAGCGGTCGCGGTCGGGGTCGCCGGTGAGGTGGTCGGGCGCCGGGACGCCGATCACGCCGCAGAGCTCGTTGAGGAAGGAGTCCTTGTGGGCGCGCTCCGCCGCCTCCGCCGTCGCCCACTTCGCGATGAACGTCTCGACCGTCATGGCGCGGAGAGTCGTACAGCCGAGGCGCCGGGCGCGGCGGGAGATGGGCACCGTCGCCCTGCGGTCGCCCCTCCGGTGCCAGATGCCTGCTGCGCCGAGCACCGCGGCGGTCACGCGCCGCCCCTTCGCGGCATAGTACGCGGCACATGACCACGAGCGACTCGCAGTTCTACCGCCGACCGCTGCCGGACACGCTGATCCCCTTCGCGAGCGCGGAGGGGCGGGGGTTGTTCCGCGAGGCGCTGGCCGAGGGCAACCTGGAGGGGTGGTTCGCGCTGTCGGAGCAGTTCCACACGCAGGCCGACCCGGCGTACTGCGGGCTGGGCACGCTGGTGGTCGCGCTCAACGCGCTCGGCGTCGACCCGGGCCGCGTCTGGAAGGGGCCGTGGCGCTGGTACAGCGAAGAACTCCTCGACTGCTGCCTCCCCCTGGAGACGGTGCGCGAGCGCGGCGTGACGCTCGACCAGTTCGCGTGCCTCGCGCGCTGCAACGGCGTCACGGCCGTGGCGCGGCGCGCGGGCGAGGCGACGCTCGACGAGTTCCGCGCCGACCTGCGCGCGGCGTCGACCTCGCCCGAGGGGACGGTGCTCGCGGTCTCGTACTCGCGGCGCGCGCTGGGCCAGACGGGCGACGGGCACTTCTCGCCCGTCGGCGGCTACCACGCGGGGCGCGACGTCGCGCTGGTGCTCGACGTGGCGCGCTTCAAGTACCCGCCGCACTGGGTTCCCGTGCCGCTGCTGTGGGAGGCGATGCAGGCCGTCGACCCGACGACGGGTCGCGCGCGCGGCTGGGTGACGCTGCGCCGCCGCGAGGCCGCCGACGTCGCGGCCTGCGAGCCGATCGCGGCGCAGTGCTGCCCGCCGGCGCAACCCGTCGTCAGCGCGTGAAGCGGTACCAGCCGAAGGAGGCCCGCTCGAGCGAGCCGTCCTTGAGCATGGCCTTCACGCGGGCGGGGGTGTGCCCCATCGCGCGCAGCTCGGCCAGCGTGTGCTCGACCGCGACCGCCTTCGCCGCCGCGGGCTCAACTGACCTCGCCGCCGCGGGCTTCTTCTTCGGCGCCTTCGTGACCGCCTTCGCCATCGCGGGCGGCGCCTTCGCCGCCGGCGCGCCGCCCAGGTCGATGCCGAAGATGGACGACAGCGTCGCGTCGTCGGCGGCCAGCGCGCTGCCCGCGGCGGGCTGCGCGGTGAGCTTCACGCTCGCCTCGTCGACCAGGTCGAGGTGGCTCACGCCGCGCAGCGTGAAGAGCAGCTCGGGCTTCGTGTCGAGGCGCGCGCCGACCCCGTAGAGCACCGCCGCGCAGTGCTTGCACAGCGTCGCCGCGTCGGGGCACGAGCACTTGAACTTCACCTCGCTCGCCAGCGGGATGAGCCCGGTCTCGGGGCGGGCGATGAGGTCCATGACCTTGTCGGAGAGCTTGCCCTGGAGCAGCGCGAGGGCCGAGCCCACCTGACCCGCGCACTGCCGGCGCACGGCCTTCCACTTCGCCTCGGAGAGCGGGGCGACGGTGATGCGCACGTCGTACAGCTCCGACCCGCTGACGACGGCGGTGAGCTCGCCCTTGGCGACCGCGAGGTGCACCACGCTGCCGTTGCGGGCGTAGGTGCGCCCGCGCTCGATGCGGCTGGCGAAGTACGACTGCCCCTCGAGCAGCTCGCACCAGCGCTTGCCCCACGCGCTGCGGGCGATGGTGCGGCCCTCGATCACCACCGGGTCGACGGCGAGTCCCTTCTTCGCGCGCGCCTTCATGGCCGCCGCGGCCTTGCGGCGCCGCTCGGCCACCGGAACATATGGAGGCCACTCCTGGTAATATCCCATGACCCTCCGAGGAGAAGCGCACTCCCCGGTGTCGTCAAGCGCGATTCGCTGAGGGTCACTCCTCCGTGGCGCGCGCCAGGTCGAGCGCCACCGTACTCAGCAGCTCGTCATCGGACATCTTCGTCAGCATCGCCGCGCCGTCGCCGCCCCCGCCGGTGAGCAGCGCGTCGGCCACGGCGCGCTTGCCCGTCAGCATGGCGTCGATGCGCTCTTCGAGGGTGCCGCGGCAGACGAAGCGGTGCACGAGCACGTTGCGCTTCTGGCCGATGCGGTACGCGCGGTCGGTGGCCTGGTCCTCGACGGCGGGGTTCCACCAGCGGTCGAAGTGGACGACGTGCTGGGCGGCCGTGAGGTTGAGCCCCGTGCCGCCGGCCTTCAATGACAGTACGAAGAAGGGCACCGACGGGTCTTCCTGGAAGGACTTCACCAGCTTCGCGCGCTTCGCCACCGGGGTCGCGCCGTGGAGGGTCAGGCCCGGTCGCCCGAAGACCGTCTCCAGGTAGGCCGCCAGCGGCCCCGTCATCTCCTGGAATTGCGAGAACACCAGCACCTTCTCGCCGCGCTCGGCGATCACCTCGGCGATCTCCCGCAGCCGGGCGTACTTGCCACTATCGCCCTCCGCCCACTGCCCATCACCGGTGAGCTGCGACGGGTGGTTGCACACCTGCTTGAAGCGCATGAGCGCCGCCAGCACCACGCCCCGGCGCTCGACCTGCGGGTCGAGGTCGGGGTCTTCGAGGCGCCGCCTGAGCTCGTCGACGATGCCCGCATAGAGCTTCGCCTGCGCGGGGGTGAGCGCGCAGTACGCGGTGAGCTCGGTCTTGTCGGGCAGGTCGTTCACCACCGAACGATCGGTCTTCAATCGACGTAGCAGCCACGGGCGCACCAGCGCGCGCACCGGTCCCCAGGCCGCCGCCCCGTCGTCGGACTCGGCGGCGCGCCTGGCCACGCGACTGAAGGCGCGGGCCGTCCCGAGCAGGCCCGGCTGGAGGAAGTCGAAGAGCGACCAGAGGTCGCCCGCGCGGTTCTCGACGGGCGTCCCGGTGAGGGCGAGTCGGGCCCGCGCCGCGACCGACTTCACCGTGCGCGACTGTCGGGTATCGGGGTTCTTGATGGCCTGGGCTTCGTCCAACACCAGGAGGTTCCATTGCGTCGTGCGCAGCCACTCGACCCGCGGGAGCGTGCCGTAGGTGGTCACGACGACGTCGGGCCTCTCATCGGACAAGCCGGAGTCGAGCTCCTTGCGCGCCATCGCCGACGGGTGGGCGATCACCACCCGCAGCGACGGCGCGAAGCGCTCGAACTCCGCCTTCCAATTGCCCAACAGCGACGCCGGCACCACCAGCAGGTGCGGCGGCGATGGCTCCTTCGCCTTCCGCGCGCGCTTCTCCAGCACCATCAGCGCGATCACCTGCACCGTCTTGCCGAGGCCCATGTCGTCGGCGAGGCACGCGCCCAGGCCCAGGCGCGTCACGAACCACAGCCAGCGCAGCCCCTCCTGCTGATAGCCGCGCAGGGTCGCACGCAACCCGGGACCGGGGTCGGTGTCGCCCAGCCGCGACGGATCGCGCAGGTCGGCGAGCACCTCGCGCAGCCACGGCCCGGCCTCGACGCGCTGCCACGCGCCGGTCGCGTCGGCCTCGTCGGGCGCCTCGTCGGAGGAGGCCGCGCGCGCGCCCGCCAGCAGCCGCAGGCCCTCGTGGAAGGGAACCCCCTGCTTCGCCGCGCGCTGGAGGGTCTTCCATTGGTCGAGCACGGCCTGGAGGCGCGCCGGGTCGACCTCGACCCAGCGGCCGCGCAGCAGCACCAGTCCGTCGGCGTGGCGGAGCGCGGCGATCTCCTCGGCCGTGAGCGCGGTGTCGTCGTCGAGGGCCACCGTCACGTCGAAGTCGAGCAGCGCCGAGGCGCCGACGTGCGACGGGCCCTTCGCGCCGACGGCGACCTGCACGCGGGGGCGGGGCGGTCGCGCGGGGTTCCACCAGTTGGGGAGGCGCACGAGGACGCCCGCGGCCTCGCACTCGGCGACCTGTCGGAGGAAGGCGTGGGCCTGCGCGGGCGACCACGCGAGCGGGTGGAAGATCTCCTGCGAGTCGACGAGCGCGCGCACCACGGGGCTGCGCTCGGCGGCGCGCTCGATGGGCGCGAGCAGCGCGACGAGGCGGCTGCGGTCGCGGGCGCCGGCGTACTCCTGGAGCGCGCGACCGAGCGGGAGGTGCTGCACCGCCGCGGCGGCGGAGACCCCGGCGGTGTAGGTCGCGAGGAAGGCGAAGGGGCGGGCGGCGTCGCCCCTGCGCTCGGCGAGGTGGAAGCACACGCGGCCGACGGTGTTCCAGAGGGGGCTGAGCGCGCGGAGCCAGTCGAGGGCGGGGCCGTCGTGGGCGGCCAGCGCGGCGCGGGCGGCGCGGGTGAGGGCGTCCCAGCGGAGGGCGATCCAGTCGGCGGAGGCGTGCTCGGCGCCGGCCATCGGGGGCACGCGCGCGAGCAGGGCGGCGGCGGTCTCGGGCGCGAGCGGGACGGCGAGGGCGGCGCGGTCGGCGTCGAGGTCGGGCAGCGCGCAGAGGCGCGTGACGAAGGCCCGCGCGAGGTCGCGGAGCCACGCGTACGCGGGCGGGAGCGCGGTGCCGGGCTCGGCGGCGCCGAGCAGCAGGTGGCCGTGATCGGCGCCGCGGGCGAAGTGCTTCGCGACGCGGCGGGCGACGGGCTCGTCGGCGATGGTGGGCTCCCCGACGATCGCGGCGCGGAGGTAGAAGGCGCCGTCGGGCGCGAGCACGGGGACGGGGGCGGCGGTCGTCATCGGAGGGAGTGACGGGGACTCTACGCGATGCGCCAGACCTGCACCGCGCCGCGGCGGGTGCCGACGACGACGCGGGTCTCGTCGGGCGAGAGCGCGAGCGCGGTGACGTGGTCGCCGCCGGGGAGGGTGGTCGACCACGCGGCGTCGGCGGGGGCCACCGTCTCGCCAGCGCGGTCGCGATGGAGGGTCCACGCCGAAGGGATGGCGTCGAGGTCCCAGGCCCAGAGGGTGGCGTAGCGGACGACGGCCACGACGTAGCGGCGGCCGAGCACGAGGTGTTGGAGGGGCCGCGGGGGGTCGAAGGTGAGGGCGGCGCGAAGCTCGCCGGAGGGGACGGCGCGCACGATGATGCGTCCCTGCATCATGTCGCCGCAGAAGGCGGCCGCGCTGCCGTCGGGCGAGAGCGCCGTGAGCCGCCGCGAGCGCTCCGCCCCGACGAAGCGCGAGGGCCCCGGGCCGGGCGGGACGCGGACGTCACCACGGCGCTGGAGGTCCCAGCGGGCGGCGAAGGGCGCGCGCCCCTCCGGGCGGTAGAGCAGCGCGAGCGCGGCGTCGGCGGTGTAGCCCGACTCGTCGCACCAGCGATCGGGGCGGCTGCCGCGGGCGCCCTCGCTCCACGCGCGGAGGTCGACCTCCTGCGCGACGCCCTGGTAGAGCGAGCGTCGCAGGCAGAGCGAGTCGCCGTCGGGCGCCACGCGCAGGCCGTCGGGACGCACGGTGTCGCGATGCGCCGAGAGGTCGAGGGAGGCGAGCTCGAGGCCG
This sequence comes from Myxococcaceae bacterium, assembly GCA_028287085.1. Lineage (GTDB taxonomy): Bacteria > Myxococcota_A > Polyangia > Polyangiales > SCUS01. The sequence goes on along the minus strand of JAQBQI010000019.1, from coordinate 2,945 downwards.
CGGGCGAGGTCCCACGACTTCACGATGCCGCGCGCGGAGGCGCTGTAGAGACGGGCGCAGTCGGGGGCGAAGGCGACGCCGTGCACGGGACCGTCGTGGCCCTCCAGCACCCACAGCGTGCGTCCGTCGGCGGCGTCCCAGACGCGGACGGTGTGGTCGTCGCCGGCCGTGGCGACGAGGGTCCCGCCGGGCGACCACGCCGTCGCCCGCACCCGGCCGTCGTGCACGCCGAGCAGCGCCCGCTCGGGGCCGTCGTCGAAGGCGAAAAGGGTGGCGCCCCGCAGGCGCACGGCGCGGCGCCCGTCGGGCGAGGCGACGAGCCGGCCGTCGGGGAAGGCGTACACGAGTCGTTCGGGCGATGAACCATCGGCGCAAATGCGCTGGAGACCGTACGTCGTACGAACGATCACCTCACCATCGGCCGCGGCGCACAGGCCGAGCACCGTCTCGTACTGGATCGTCGCGACCAGTCGAAGCTCGGCGCTGTCGGCCAGGGAGGCGCGGCGCACGGTGCCCTCGACGCCCGCGACCCAGAGGTGTTGATGGTCGGCGTCGAAGGCGATCGCCGCGACGCGGTCGGGCGCCGGGAGCGTGACGAGCGGGGAGCCCGCGCCGAAGGTGGGCTCGACGACCAGGGTCGCGCCGCGCTGCGCGGCGAGGAAGCGGCCATCGGGCGAGAGCGCCGCGACGGAGGTCGGCGCGATGCGACGCCTGCGGCCGACGGGGAGCGAGGGGTGGTCCCGGACGAGGGCCTCGCGCGGCGCGGCCGTCGCGAGGATGCAGCCCGGCGAGCCCGCGAAGTGCAGTCCGGCGATCGCCCCGCCCAGCCGGTCCCACGGGCGCAGCGCGGGGGCGCGGGTGTCGAGCTCGAGCACGCCCCCGTTGACGAGGCCGACGAGCGCGCGGTGGCCGTCGAGGTGCGCGGCGACGGTGGGCGTCGGGCGCGGGTCGCGGTTGAGCCCCGCGAGGAGGTGGGCCCCGTCGACGATGGCGACGTCGCGGCGCGCGAGCCCGGTGGCGAGGTCGATCTCGACGTAGCGCGGGCGCGCGTCGGGCACGAGGCAGTGCGCCACGGCGGGGTCGTCGGAGAGCCAGAAGACCGCGGCGGGCGACGGGGAGAGCCCGTCGTCGCGGACCCACCGACGCTCCCACGCGCTCATCGGGCGGCGCGCGCCATCCTCACGCCACGGGCGCGCCCGCCACCGCGGCGGCGATCTCGGCGAGCACCTCCTGGCGCTTGCGCTCCCAGCGGCGCGCGTCGACGGTGAGCACCGACCAGCCGCGCATCGCGAGCACCCGCGGACGGTGCACCCAGCGCTCGAAGGCCTCGGTCGCGTCGTCGCCCTCGTCGCAGAGCACCGCGAGGCGGTAGCGCCCGGGGTCCTTCGGGTCGACCACCGCCACCGGGATGCGCGCCGTCGACGTGCCCACGTCGAGCTCGACCTGGAAGCCCATCGCCTGGAGCGCCGCGGCCACCTGCACCCGCAGCGGCAGCCAGCCGCGCACCGTCGGCTGGGCCGCGCCCGCGCGCTGCTCCTGCGCGGCGCCGCGCACCCGCGCGAGCACGTCGTTGGCCTGCGGTCGTCGGCCGCCCGAGACGTGCCACGCGAACTCCAGGAAGGCCTTGAACAACCGCGGCCCCTCGTACGCCGCGCGCGCCACCGAGAGCATCGACGGCTCGAAGGAAGCCACCACCACGCACTCGGTGCGGGCGCGCGAGATGGCCACGTTGAGCCGCCGCTCGCCGCCGCGCTGTCCCAGCGGGCCGAAGCGCGCCGGCACGTAGCGCTCGGGCGGGCGGTTGGCGACCTTGCGCTCGACCGGCGCGTGGCCCGTCGAGAACACGATCACGTCGCGCTCGTCGCCCTGCACGCTCTCGAGGTTCTTCACGAAGGGGCGCTCGTCGACCCGCTCCTTCGTCATGGCCGCGTCCCAGAGGCGCGCGAAGTCGGGGTCGGCGGTGCGCATGGCGTCGATGGCGTCGAGCACCGCGCCCCGCTGCGGGATGTTGAAGGTCACCACGCCCACCGACGGGGCCTCGGCGCGGCGCAGGAGCTCGGCGACCACCTCGACCACCCGGCGCGCCTCGTTGGGGTTGCGCCCGCCCTCGTAGCCGCCGTCGGGCACCGCCACCCAGCGCATCGACGGCGGCGCCGCCCCGGAGCCCGTCGACGGGATCGTGCGCAGCTGCCCCTCGTACATCGCGTGGTTGGAGAAGGCGATGAGCTCCTCGTGGCGGCAGCGGTAGTGCCACTCGAGCCCGACGCGGTCGAGGCGCGTGCGCGCCAGCGAGAGCAGCGACTCGGCCTCGAAGAGCTCGCGCGCCGCCCGGGCCGTGGGGGCCTCGTCGTCGCTGTCGCCGGTCGCCGACGAGGAGAAGAACGACGACGGCGGCATCTGCTTCTCGTCGCCCACCACCAGCACGCGCCGCGCGCGCAGCAGCACCGGCAGGCCGCTCTCCACGGTGCACTGCGAGGCCTCGTCGAAGACCACCAGGTCGAAGAGCGCCTCCTGCGGGAAGAGCACCGTCATCGTCTCGGGCGACAGCAGCCACACCGGGAGCACGTCGAGCAGGCCGCCGCCCGCGAAGCGCCGCGCGAGCGTGCGCAGCGGCATCACGTTGCGCTGCTTGCGCGCCTCCTTGAGCATGGCCTCGCGGGTGGCCTGGTCGGCCGTGCGCCGCCGGCCCTTCTGCGCCGGCACCGCGCGCAGCACCGCGATGTCGTCGAGCCGCGCCGCCACCCGCTGCGCCTCGAGCGCCGACGCCTGCTCGTAGAGCCCCGCGAGCGCGCGCCCCGCGGCGTCGGGCGTGCCCCAGGCCGTCGGCCGGTCGCGCTCGGCGAGGCCCGGGTTGGCCCGCTCGAGGCGCGCCACGCGGGCCCGCGCCCACTGCCGCACCAGCGCCTCGCGCCAGCGGTTGGGCTCGGCCTGCGCCAGCGCGCGGG
>JAQBQI010000839.1 GCA_028287085.1 Myxococcaceae bacterium | reverse complement strand
CCCCGCCGCGCGTGGCCCTCGTGCGCGGCAGCAAGAACCACCTCGCGGTGACGCACGCCGTCGCGGGCGGTCCGCCGTGGGCGCTCGGGTCGATGGCGCTGCACTCGACCGACGTGGGCGCCCTGGTGCTGCGGGCGCTGCGCACCTGGGTCGAGCGCACGCCGGGGCTGCCGCCCATCGACGGCGTGGTGGTCACGCACCCGCAGCGGCTGCGCAACCGCGAGCGGCGGGCCGTGGCGCAGGCGGTCTCGCTCGCGGGCTTGCCGTCGGTGGCGATGTTGCCCGAGCCCGACGCGGCGGCGTGGGCCTACGGCATGGGCGAGCGCTTCGGGTCGCGCGGCGCCCGCTTCATGGTCTTCGACTTCGGCGGCGGAACCCTCGACGTCACCGTGCTGCGCCGCGACGGGACGCCGGGCGCGCGCACGCTGGAGGCCCTGGCCTCCTACGGCGTGCAGCTCGGCGGACTCGGCGTCGACGAGCTGCTGCGCGAGCGCCTGGTGGAGCGCTACGCCGAGGCCGCGCGGGTGCCGGGGCTCGCGCTCGAAGACGTCGACGAGGCCACGCGCGAGGCGCTGCTGGCGGTGGCCGAGGGGGTGAAGATACAGCTCAACCAGCACGCGACGCTCGACGCCAACCCGATGGCGCGGGTGGCCTCGCGCACGCTGGCGGCGCGCACCGAGACGGGCGTGACGCTGCCGACGGCGACGGTGCGCGTGACCCTGGCCGAGCTCGCCCGCTGGACCGAGGAGCTCACCGAGCGCGCCGCGGCCTGCGCGGAGGAGGCGCTGGCGCGGGCGGGCCTCGGGTGGCGCGAGCTCGACGAGGTGCTGATGGTCGGCGGGTCGAGCTGGCTGTACCCGGTGCAGGCGCGGCTGCGGGCGCTGCGCGGCGCCGAGGCGGTGCGGATCTTCGACGACGCGGACGACCCGCTCAACCCGGCCTGCGCCGTGGCGGCGGGGGCGGCGCTCTACGCCGAGCGCTGCTTTACCGACGGGGGTAAGGCGGCGGGCGACTACCACGGGGTGATCCCCGACGCGCTGGGGGTGCGGGCGCGCGAGGCCGACCCGGCGCGGCCGGGCGAGCGGCGCGAGGCGCTGGCGGTGCTGGTGCCGGCGCTGACGAAGGTTCCCTTCGAGGGGCGGCGGGTGTTTCGCAAGCGGGGCGGCGCGCGGGTGCTGCCCATCGACGTGCTGGAGGGCTCGTCGCTGGCCGAGGCTACGCCGCTCGGGCGCTTCGCGGTCGACCTCGACGCCGACCTGCCCGACGGGTCGCCGGTGGAGGTGATCCTGCGGGTGGGGCGCGACGGGGTGCTCGCGCTCGAGCTGCGCGACCCGCAGACGCAGCGCTCGCGCGCGGTGACGCTCTCCGGCGCCGACGGGCTCTACGCCGACGACGAGCTCGACGTGCGGCGGGCCTTCCTCGCGGGGGTGGCGATGGACGTCGGGGCCTAGTACCTCGGCGCAGGGGACTCGACGTGTTCGGGTGGGGCTACGCCGCATCTCACGCTGGCCCCGCGAGCGCCGCGAGAGAAACCGCAAGGGCGCAAGGGTCGCAAGGAACGGAAGGGAGGGATGGGAGGGTTGCAAGGAACGAAGGGGAGGGATGGGACGGGACGGGCCGTCAGGGACTCGGGTCCGGCACTTCTCGTCCCATTCCCTCCCATCCCTCCCTTCCGTTCCTTGCGACCCTTGCGCCCTTGCGGTTTCTCTCGCGGCGCTCGCCGGACCAACCGTCGGTGCGAGGCGGGCGGTCGACCCATCACATCCCCTGTGGCGAGGTCCTAGCGCGATCGTCGCCGGGGCTTTTTCGCGCGCTTCACCGTGCGTGTATGGTCCGGCCGCGATCGCTGTCTTCCCACTCGGAGCGCCCGATGAACCTTCCTTCCCCTCGCCTCCCGCTTCTCGCCGCCTCGCTCGTCGCCCTCGTGGCGACCGGCTGCGGCGCGCGCACCGTGCTGCGCGACACCGACGATGCCGGCGTCACCACCGACGCCACGCCCGGCGTCGACGTCCCCACGAAGGACGTCCCCCCGACGCCCATCGACGTGCCCACGCCGCCGCCCATCGACGTCCCCTTCCCCTTCCTCGATGTGCCCACGCCGCCGCCCATCGATGTCCCCTTCCCCTTCCTCGACGTGCCGGTGCCGCCGCCAGTCGACGTGCCCGTGCCCTTCCTCGACGTGCCCGTTCCGCCGCGTGACCTGCCCTTGCCGACCTCGTCGTGCGAGCGCGCGCTGCTGCTCGGCGAGAGCGCGATGCTCCCCGCCCAGGACACCGCCGGGCTCGTCGGGACGGCCCCGCCCTGCGCCGCCGTCAGCTTCGTCAACGGCGCGCCGCTCTGGTACCGCGTGCGGGTCCCGGCGCGGCAGCTGCTCACGGTCCTCGCGGTCAGCGACCCGGGCGTGCGGCCCCCGGCGATCCGGCTCTACGACTCCTGCGCGGCGCGCAGCTGTCGCACGGGGTCGAACACCACCACCGACGGGCGCACCGTCACCGTGCGCTCGACCAACGCCTCGGCCGCCGACCAGGAGCTGCTCATCGCCGTCAGCAGCCTCGCGCCGGGCCTCCCCGCGCGCTTCACGCTGCTCACCGGGCTCTCCCCCGCGCCGACCAACGTCACCTGCGCGAGCGCGACGCCCATTCGCGACAGCGCCTCGCTCTCCGCGCAAGACCCGTCCACGGGCTCCGACGTGCAGGCCCCCTGCCCCGGCCAGGTCGGCGTTCCGCCGGTGACGGCGCTCTACTACACGGCGGTGGTGCCGCCGGGTCAGTCGCTCTTCGCGACCGCCACCCCCGAGGGGCCGGTGCGCTCGCAGGCCCACGTGCGCATCATCCCCGCGTGCGGATCGGTCGTCTGCCTCGCGGCCTCCACCCCCTCGGGCACCGCCGCGACCGCGTCGTGGTTCAACGCGGGCGCCACCGAGCAGCCCGTCGTGGTGAGCCTCGGCTCCGCCCCCACGGGAACCGGCGACCGCTTCACGATGACCTTCCGCATCCGCCCCCCCGCGACCAACTCCGCCTGCGCGGCCGCGACGCGCGTCGCCAACGGCGCCACGCTGCGCGCCGAGAGCCTCGCCGACGCGCGCAGCCCGGCCCCCTGGTGCAGCACCGGCAACAACGGCAACGCCCTCTACTACGCGGTGCGCGTCGGTCCGGGCGAGCAGCTCGCGGTGCGCGCCAACAACGCCACCAGCACCTTCCCCATCCCCACGCTGCGGCTGTCGGCGGGCTGCGCGTCGACCGCGTGCCTCGCCACCTCGACGAACGCGGGCGGCCCCGGCAACGCGGCCCAGCTCTCCTACGTGAACACCACCGCCGCCGCGCAGGAGCTCGTCCTCGCGGTCGACCCGGGCGGCCTCGGCGTGGCGCCCTTCCGCTTCGACCTCACCGTGAGCGTCGCGCTGCCGCCCTACCGCGTCGCGCGCATCTCCGTCGCGTGCGACAACCTCGCGGCGGGCGCGGTGATCCCCGGCGCTTCGGGCGACGACACCGGCACCCCGGCGATCGCGCTGCCGGTGGTGTTCCCGTACTTCGGCGCGCAGGTGTCGGCGTGGTCGGTGTCGACCAACGGATACCTCCAGCTGTGGCCGTCGCTGGGCAACTCGTCGACGGGCGCGCTGGGCGTCACGGCGCTCCCGTCGAGCGCGGCGCCCTCGAACATGGTGGCCCCCTTCTGGGACGACCTCGAGGTGCGCGCCGGCATGGACGTGCGCTGGCAGACCCTCACCGACGGCGGCCGCCACCTCACCGCCCAGTGGACCGACGTGGGCTTCTGCTGCGGCGGCGGCACCCCCGACCGGGTGCGCTTCCAGGTGAAGCTCTTCGAGCGCACCGGGGTGATCGAGTTCCACTACTGCGACGTGACCGGCACCGCGCGGGCGACCGGCGGCGGCGCCTCGATCGGCATCCAGGACGCCGGCGGCCTGCGCGGCGTGAGCGTGCAGACGCGCATGCCCACGATCGACCCGATGACCGCGTACCGCTTCACCCCGACGGGCTGAGCGTCAGTCCTCGCTCTCCACCACCGCCGCCAGCGCGCGGCCGCACAGCAGCACCAGCGCCGCCATCGCGATCGCCGACGCCGCGGCCGGCAGCGCCGACGCGCCGCCGCTC
>JAQBQI010000838.1 GCA_028287085.1 Myxococcaceae bacterium | reverse complement strand
GAGGGGCGCGGCGCGGCGGGCGACGGCGGCGTCGACGCGGCGGTGGCCCCGGTGCGCACCTACGCCCTGTCGGTCGGGGCCAGCGCGCCCGGCGGCGGCAGCTACGCGAGCCTCGACGGGGGCCCCGGGGTCTTCGTGCTGCCGCGCAGCTTCGTCGAGCTGATCACCCAGTCGCACCTCGACCGCAGCGCGGCGCTCGTCGCCCGCGAGGGGCTCGACCGTCTCACGCTCCGCTTCGGCAGCCCGGCGCGCACCGTGACCCTGGTGCGCGACGGCGATCGATGGCGCACCGGGGCCGGGGCGCCCGCCGACGGCGATCGCGTCGACGGCCTCCTCGGAACGCTCAGCGCCATGGGCGCGCCGCGCGCCTTTGCGTACGGCCCGCCCGGTCCCGAGATGGGCTTCGCGGTGCCCACGGTGGTCGTCGAGGCCGGCTACGAGGGCGACGCGGGCGAGCGCAGCGTCCGCGTGGTGGTCGGCGCGCGCTACGGCAGCGGCGAGGGGGCGGGGTACTACCTCCGCCGTGACGGCATCGACGCGACCCTGTCGTGGCCTGAGGCAGTGCTCGACGCCGTGCGCGGGTTCAGTCCATGAATGCCACGATGTGAGGCAGCCCGGTCGGCGGGCTCCGGGGCAGTGTCCGGGGGTCGGACGGCCGAGCCGGGAAACTCGCGACGAAGTGCGTTGCACACGTTGACGAGGCGCCTGCAGGCGCGCCAAGAGAACAGATCGCACGGGAGTTGGGCGATGACGGCGCCCACCCGGCGGCGCGATCTCGTGGGCGACCACAGGGAGGTGTTCGATGGGGGTCACACAGACACGGCTCGGTCCCGCCCATCCGGGGGGATCTCGCGAGTTCGTTGAACAGCTGACGGTCGAGCGCCTGGCCGAGGCGCGCGAGTCGCTCAAGCAGCGCTTTCTCGTGCTGGCGCCGCGGCGGCTGGCCGCGCTGCACGCGCCGCTCCTCAAGGCGCCGGCCGACGCGACCGCGCGGCGCGAGGTGCAGCGCTTCGGGCACCAGATGCGCGGCACGGCCGCGACGGTGGGACTGCCCGACCTCGGGCTGCTGGGCGGGGCGATCGAGCAGCTCACGGCGACGCTGCCGTACACCGACGAGCTGCACGCGCGGGTGACCGAGGCGGTCGAGCTCACCGCGGAGTACGTGGCGCTCGCCCGCGACGGCGGGGGCGGGGCGATCGGGGACGACCCGCGGTTCCAGGCGCTGGTGTCCGGGCGGCGATGAAGGCTTGCGCGACATGCGGCATCTCGTCGGACGACGGCGCGACGCGCTGCGCGCTCTGCCACGAGGACTTCCCCGACCCCAGCGAGCCCCTGCTGGTCGACGGCCGCTACCAGGTCGAGGCGACCCTCGGGCGGGGACAGCAGGGGATGGTCTACCTCGCGCGCGACCTCAACCTCGGCCGCCTCGTCGCGCTCAAGGTGCTGCACCCCTCGCACGCGTCCACGCCCGGGGCGGCCGAGCGGCTCAAGCTCGAGGCCAAGGCGCTCGCCTCGGTGCGCAGCGACCACGTCGCGCAGGTCTACTCGTTCGGGCCGCACGCGAGCACGTTCTTCCTCGCGATGGAGTACGTCGAGGGCCGCAACCTCGACGCGCTCGTGGCCGAGCACGCGGCCCACAAGGAGTACATCCCGACGCACCGCGGGCTGACGATCCTCCGGCAGATGGCGCACGGGCTGGCGAGCCTGCACGCCGCGGGCATCGTGCACCGCGACGTGAAGCCCTCCAACGTCATGATCGAGCAGGGCACCGGGCGCACGGTGCTGCTCGACCTCGGGCTGGCGCGCTGGTTCGTGCAGCCCACCGACTCGCGCCTCTCCTTCGTGGGCACGCCGGCGTACATGGCGCCCGAGCAGATCCTGGGCGAAGACCCGGCGCAGATCGCGGGGCACACCGACGTCTACTCGCTCGGGTGCACCGCCTTCGAGCTCTTCACGGGCTCGCCGCCCTTCTCGTACGCGACCATCCCCGAGACGCTGGCGCACCAGATGTGGGAGGCGCCGCCGAAGCTCTCCAGCCGCCGGCCCGAGCTGGCCTTCCTCGACCCGGTGGTCGAGCGGGCGCTCACGAAAGACCCGCTGGGCCGCTACCAGTCCTGCTCGGAGGTCATCGACGCGATCGACGAGGTCTGCGCGGGGTGGCCGCGCATCGAGGCCTCGGGCGAGGTCGAGGAGGCCTCCGACGCCCCGTCGCTGCGGCTGATGGTCATCGACGACGACGAGGTCTTCGCCGCCTTCGCCGCCGAGGCGTGCGGGCTTGCGCTTCCGGACATCGTGCTCGATCTGGTGTGCGCCTCGTCGGGGCTCGAGGCGCTGCAGTCGGCCGCCCGCACGCGCCCCGACGTGGTGGTTCTGGACTACGACATGCCGTTGCTCGACGGGCTGGAGACGCTCTCCTACCTGCGCGCGATGCCCGGGGGATACAACGCGCAGGTGATGCTGGTGAGTTCGAACATGAAGCACCTGCCGAAGTGGCGCTTCGCGGCGATGGGGGTCACCGACTTCCTGGAGAAGCCGGTCGACCTGGGCGAGTTCGCCGCGGCGCTCAACGAGGTGGCCGCGCGGGCCTTCGCGCAGCGCGGTCGCTTCGGGGGGGCCGCGACGCTGTGAGCGCGCACGACCCCACGGGCGCCGACCGCGAGCGCATCGCCCTGCTCGGCACGCTGGCCGCGGGCGTCGCGCACGAGATCAACAACCCGCTCACCTACGTGATGGCGAGCCTCGACCAGGCCATCGAGGAGGTGACCGCGCTGGTCGACGCGGTGCCCTCGCTGCGCCCGACGCTGGCGACGATGCACGAGGCGCGCGACGGGGCCGAGCGGGCGTGGCTGGTCGCCCGCGACGTGCGGATGTTCTCGCGGCGCGAGCCCGGCGCGGTGGGCCCGGTCGACCTGCGGCGGGTGCTCGACGCGACGGTGCGCCTCGCGCGCCACGACGTCTCGGCGCGGGCGACGCTGGTGCAGGAGTACGCCGGCGTGCCGCCCGTAATGGGCAGCGAGGTGGGCCTCGGGCAGGTGTTCCTCAACCTCGTGATGAACGCGGCGCAGGCGATTCCGCCGGGCGACCCGAAGGCGCACCGCATCTGCATCCGCGGCCGCGAAGAGCTCGGCCGCGTGCTCGTCGAGGTGAGCGACACGGGCGCGGGGATTCCCGCCGAGATCATGCAGCGCATCTTCGACCCCTTCTTCACGACGAAGCCCGCGGGGCTCGGCACCGGGCTCGGGCTCTCGATCACCCACGACATCGTGAACTCGCTCGGCGGCGCGATCCACGTCGAGAGCGAGGTCGGGCGGGGCACGACCTTCACGGTGTCGCTGGCGGCCCTGCCGCGCTCGAGCGTGCGCACGTCGCGCCCGCCCGGCCGCATGGGGCGCGTGCTGGTGGTCGACGACGACCCGCTGGTGGCCGAGGCCGTGCGGCAGGCGCTCGCGGCGGAGAACGACGTCGCGGTCGCGGCCACGGGCACCGAGGCGCTCTCGATGGTGTCCGACCACGGGCCCTTCGACGCGATCTTCTGCGACCTGATGATGCCCGAGATGGACGGGATGCGCTTCTACGACGAGGTCTCGCACGTGGCGGGCAAGGTCACCGAGGTGATCGCGTTCCTGTCGGGGGGCGTCGACGACAAGGCCACGGAGGTCTTCCTCGCGCGCACCGGCAGGCCGGTGCTGGAGAAGCCCTTCAACCCCGAGGGGCTGCGCGAGTACGTGCGCGAGCGGGTGCGCGGCCCCGCCGGTTGAGCCGCGCCCCGCGGTGGTATCGTCGCGGCACCATGGACCCCGCCACCGCGCTCCTCCTGCCGCTGCTGTTCATCCTGTTCGTGCTGGCGATGCGCTCGGTGCGCCAGGTCAACCAGTGGCAGGTGGCGCTGCGCTTCACGCTCGGCAAGTACACCGGGCGCATGGAGCCCGGCATCAGCATCGTGCTGCCGCTGTTCCAGCAGATGGTGGTCATCGACACGCGCATCCGTAACCGCGACCTGCCGGCGCAGATGGTCATCACGCGCGACAACGTCACGGCGATGATCGACGCGGTCGTCTACTACAAGGTCGTCGACCCCGAGAAGGCGACGCTCAACGTCGAGAACTACGAGACCGCCGTGCGCGACCGCGCGAAGGTGGTGCTGCGCGACATCGCCGGCGAGACCACCCTCGACGACCTGCTGCAGCACCGCGACGAGGTCGCCGCGAAGGTGCGCCTCGCGGTCGAGCAGTTCGTCGCGCAGTGGGGCCTGCACGTCGAGCTCATCGCGCTGCAGGACATCCAGCTGCCCCAGATGATGCAGGAGGTGATCGCCAAGAAGGCCATCGCCGAGCGCGAGCGGCAGTTCGTGATCATCAAGTCGCAGGCCGACGTCGAGAGCGCGAAGAACTTCGCCGAGGCCGCGCGCATCCTCACCGAGTCGCCCGGCGCGATGGAGCTGCGGCGCCTCGAGGCGCTCCAGACCCTCACCGGCAGCGGCGTGAGCAAGGTGATCTTCGACCTCGCGCGCCCCTCCGAGGTGCACCCCGCGGCGATGGCGGCCGCCATGATGGACGACCGCACCAACGTGCGCGTCGAGCCGACGCTCAACGCCCAGGGGCTGCCGCAGACCAGCCGCGAGGAGATGACGGCGCAGACCGAGTCGATGCGCCGCGGTGCCCGCTGAGGCGCTCGACGGCGAGGCGCTGCGCCTCGCGGTGATCGCGGCGGGTCCGCCCCCGCCGGTCGCGGGGATGCTGGGCGCCGCCGAGGTGAGGGCCGGCGCGGGGGCGCGCTGGGAGTCGAGCCACGGCGCCGTGCAGGGCTACGCCGTCACGGTCGCCCTCTGCGCCGAGGACCTCGCGGCCGTCGACGCGTCGCCCTCCGCGCGCGACCTGCTCGAGCGCGCCTTCGCGGCGGCGATCGGGGCGACTCCCGGCCACGCCCTGACCGCCCTCGCCGCGCGCTGGAACCGCCGCGGCGCCGTGCGGGTGACGACCTACCGGGAGGCCGCGACGGCCGCGGTGGCGGTGACCCTCGACGAGGGGCTGAGGCGCTATCACCGGGCGCGGGGCGAGGGCGGCGCGCTGCCCGACGACCTGCGGCTGGAGGAGGCCCTCGGGGTGGTGCTGGCGTCGACGACGTCGAAGGTCGCGCGGCGGGAGCGTGCGCCGGTCGAGGCCGCGCTCGCGTCGATGCTGGGCGCCGACGTGAAGGTGCGCTGGTCGGTGCGTTCGGGGGGATGAGAGGGAAGGGAGGGGAGCGGAGCCGGGAGCGAGCCGATCAGCCGCGGCGTCCGCCGCCGCCGCGGGGACCACCGCGACCGCCGCCGCCGCCGCCGTAGCCACCACCGCCGCCGCCGCCGCTG
>JAQBQI010000799.1 GCA_028287085.1 Myxococcaceae bacterium | reverse complement strand
ACCGCGACGCTGACCGCCCCGCTCGCGACCGCCGCGCCGTCCACCGCGTGCGTCGCCCGGCCTGCGACGTCGTTCCACCTCCGGTCGGGCGAGGCCGTCGCGTCGGAGGGACCGCTCCTGCCCGCGGGGACGGCGCTGGAGGTGCTCCGGCGGCACCCGCTCCGCCGCCGCGATGCCCGCCTCTACCGGGTGCGACTGCCGGGGGGGACCGAGGGCTGGGTGTTCCTGCGATCGAGCGAGATCGGCGGTGCGACGTGCTGGGCCAACTCGCTGCCCGGCTCCGGATGATGGAACCGTCATCGGTGAGGGGATGGCGTGCGGCGCCGGCGGAGTGCCCGCGGCACCCGTTCGCGCGGTGAACACTCACCCCACCTCCGCATCCTCGGCCGGCAGGTAGACCACCACCCGCCCGCGGCCCGCGTCGGCCTCGAGGAGCGCGACCTCCTGCTCCAGTACGCGGTCGGTCATGCGCTGCAGGCGCCCGTGCAGCGCCTCCCCGCTGGGCGCGTCCACCCACTCGGTCGGCGTGCAGCGCCCGTACTCCGGCACCGCCGGGCGCATCGAGAACTGCCAGGTCGGCGTCTTCCTGACCTACGCCACGCCCCGCGGGCGGACCTTCCTCGACCGTGCGCTCTACCTCCCGGCCTCCTGGACCGAGGACCCCGCGCGCTGCAAGGCCGCGGGCGTTCCGAAGGACGTCGGCTTCGCCACCAAGCCGCAGCTCGCCCTGCGGATGCTGGAGCGGGCGCTGGACGCCGGCGTGCCCGCGGCCTGGGTCACGGGCGACGAGGTCTACGGCAACGACGTGCCACTGCGGCGGGCGCTCGAGGCGCGCCGGCAACCCTTCGTGCTGGCGGTCAAGAGCTCGTTCCAGATCTGGCGCGACCTCCAGCGGGTCCGGGCGAGCACGTTGGCAGCCGAGGTCCCGCCCGGGGGCTGGGTGCGGTTGAGCGCCGGGGACGGAGTGAAGGGGCCACGGGCGTACGAGTGGGCCTCCGCGCGCTCCCGCGGGACCGCCGCGCGAGGGTGGGTTCGGGGCGTGCTCTTCCGCCGCAGCCTCTTGACCCCTTCGGAGCTGGTGCTGGCCTACTACGCGGTGCTCGCCCGGCCGCGCACGCCGCTGGAAGGCAGCGTCCGGGCAGCGGGCGCCCGGTGGTCGATCGAGGAGTGCTTCGAGAGTGGGAAGGGCGAAGTGGGCCTGGACCAGTACGAGGTGCGCAGCTGGCCGGGGTGGCATCGGCACATCACGCTGGCGCTCTGGGCGCACGCCTTCCTCACCGTCCAACGGGCGGAGGCGCTGCGCCCGAGGAGGCGAGAAAGACGAGGGGCGGGATGAGGCGCTGATCCCGCTCTCGGTCCCCAAGGTCCGACGACTCCTGGTCTGGCTCCGATGGCACACGCCGCCCTCGCCCGACGCGGTGCTCTCGTGGTCCTGGTGGCGCCGGCATCACCAGGCCATCGCCCGCAACTGCCACTACCGAAAGCGTGGCGCGCGGCCGCCATGATCTACAACTGCAGTACTAATAGCGACAGATATCACTGTTGCCGACCCAGCCGGATTGGCATGTGGGAGATACTGGCTCATTGCCATCAACCATCATCCGAAGACAGGCCGATGGCACATTGCACCACCCGCATCCGTCGGCCCGCGAGCATGAACTGCAATCGGTGTGGACGGCGCACGGATCGCGGGCACCCAGCGGCCCCCGGTTGTAGTCGATGTACTGCTGGAAACGCGCGACGCGCAGGCCGTCGGGGTAGCGCTGGATGTACGTGCGCATCGCGCGGGTAGCGTCGCTGGTGCGCCCCAGCGCGCGGTAGGTCGCCGCGAGCAACCAGAGTTCCGGTTCAGTCGACGCCCGCCCGCGGAGTACCTGCACCACGCACACGTTGCCCAGCGTCACGCTGTTGAGACGCAGACATGCGCGCGCCTGCTCCATCGGAGTCGTGGGTTCCGGGACACTGCCCCCCGCCATGGGCGGAGAGTCTTCGATTGGAGTGCGGGTCTGCGCCGTGGACCCGGTGGGGTCGGGAGAATCGAGCGATTGATTGCGCAGGAGGGTGATCGCGCCCGCGCGAACGGCGATCCCCTGGAATTCGCGTCGCTGTCCCGTCGTCGCATTCTCACAAACCATCTGATAGACGGCTGGTGGCAGGAAGAGTAACCGTGGGGTCAAGAATTGGACCCCGTTGGATAGGGTGCAGTTGGACGCGGGGCGCGTACTGACGAGCACCCGTCCGGTCGTCTCGGGTTCTGGTGCAACGGGTGTGGTTGCAGGAGGTGCGGCTGTGGGTCGCGCAACGGGGGGCGTTCTGACGGTGGGCGAGGCAGGTACTACAGGCGCCACGACGGGCCGGGCCAGTGTGCCTGTCGGCGCGACGACGGGCGGTAGTTCGTCCCGACGACCGCAACCCGCGGACGCCAGCAGACCAACGATGGTCAGCGACCGCACCATCCCGCTCTCGTTCATCGACCCTCCCGCTCGCCGCGCCCTGCGGCCGGGCGGGTGTACTGCGGGACCGCGATGCGGGGCAATCCAGAGCCCGACTGGCACGGCGTTCAGTGCTCGGCGACGCCGGATTGAGGCATGGAGCGATGGGCGGTAGAGCTGCAGGTTCGCCAGAGTTGCTGCCATCGCGAGAGTCCCAGCCGCGTTTGTGTCGTTGCAGAAGAAGCGCACGCGAGCGGATTATGAGACGTATTCGCCAGCGACAAAGGGCGATGCGATCGAGGCTATCTTTTTGATGACCGAGGCGTTTGAGTCGCTGGACGCGGCAAAGACGGCAAAGACGGACGACTACGCCGCGCTGATGACGGCAATGATGATCGCGGCGCTGAAGAAACCGCCAGAGGAGTAGACGTCCGCGCGCCCGGCGGCGGCGAGAACGCCCGCGGCGGGGCGCGTGGGCGGCGGGGCGCACAGGTACGCGGAGCGGGTGCGGCACCCCGAGGCCCCCGCCGTGGGGTCGCGCGAGGGCGCGGGTCACGCCAGCGCCGTCCGGCTCTGACGCACCGCGGCGGAAGGCGCACAGATGTTTACCATTCCCGACAGATTCCTTGGGGTGACAACCGGATAGGCATGACTACCACCCTCCCGCGGCCCACGTCGGCCTTGAGGCGCGCGATCTCCTGCTCGAGTTCGCGGTCAGTCACGCGCCGCAGCCGCGCCTGGAGCGCCTCCCCATGGGGCGCGCGGCTCAACAGTGTCGCTCTGCTTGAAACTTGCGGACCGGGATGCCGAATCAACACTGCCGCGCGTTGCACACAATCCCACCACCTTCCGCGCCGAGGGGCCTTTCGACCGCCCGGCTCGTCCTCGCCGCAGTGCTGTCCGCCGGCGCTGCCACCATCGCCCTGACCGCCGCCGCGCAGGCAGACCCAGCCGAACGGTCCATCGCGCGCCGTTGCCGCGCAGGTCATGCGACCGACTGCTGGCGCCTCGCCCGCCGGCTTGAGGAGGCCGATTGTCGGCGCGCGGGTGATCTCTACCTTCGCGCCTGGCGGCTCGACCCCACGCTCGACATGTCGCGCTTGCTGTTCGCGTGCGTTGAACGCGGGCAGCTCGAAGCGGTGTGTGCCCGCGGCTCGATCACGGCCTGCGGTGCCGTCGGCTGGCAGTCCCTCGGCGTCGCCCGCACGCGGCCCCAGCAGCGCAGCGCCTTGACCCAGATGGTGGGCGCCTGCCGCGGCGGTGCCGCGAGCATCTGCGAGATCCTGGATCCGGTGTTGACCAACTTCATCGACCGGTACCCCTGGTACTTCGGGGGCCGGCTCCGCCGGTAGGTCATCGGCCGGCCCGGAGGCGCTCGGGTCGACGTGCTCGTGCGACGCACCGCCAGTGCACGGCCGCCTCGAAGTCACGGACCTCATCGGCGCGGCCTGCAGCGCCGGGCTGATCGCGAATGCGTGGAATCCTGCGCCCGGTTGATCGCCCACACACGCTGCCGGAAGGATACCAATGAGCGCCCACGACGCGATGTGCCGCCCCTTCCGCGGGGTCCTCGGCCCGGGGTCGCCCGGGGGCCGAACGTGTCGGTGCAGCCGTCGACGGTGCAGCCTTCCGGGACGCCGTTGTCGTTGCGGACGATCGTCCTGGTATCGTGGTCTCCCGCGATGACCGCTGACACCCGATGCGAGACCACGCGGGCCTGGTGCGGCAGCGTTCGTCGCCGGCTCGTCCGGCGCGGGCGGCCCGCGGGAGTTCGGGTGCAGCTCGCGTGAGCGCGGCCCGCACGCGACCCGCGGAGCGGCCGGGAGCCGCCCATCGGCGTAGCCGGCCGTCGGTCGCCCCGTGGATCGCGTTGTCCGTCGCAGCGCTGTGCGCCCACTGTGCCCCACGCGATTCCGGCCCGGCTCCGCGCACGGATCGGCCCGCCACGGCCGGGCGGGTCGCGGTCCCGGCCGCCCCCCGCCTCGACCCGTGCGACGTGCCCGGCGGGGGTGGCCCCG
>JAQBQI010000773.1 GCA_028287085.1 Myxococcaceae bacterium | reverse complement strand
TGGTCTCGCGGCGCACCATCACCCAGGCGGTGTCGGCCGGCTCGACGCCGAGGGCATACTCGACGGTGTAATCGAAGCGCGGCGCGCGGCGGGCGGCGATGCGGCCCTCGATGCGCAGCGTCTGCTGGGCCGTGCGGTCGGGGTCGAAGACCGTGAACCAGCGCGGCGAGGTGATGTCGACCTCGGGGGGAATCTTCCCGTCGCGGATCCACTCGAGGGCGCGGCGCGCGTTGGTGCGGCCGTAGCCGAAGCGCTGGTCCCAGCCCGGCAGCGACGGGTACTTGGTGCGGTCGAACATCGGGTGCCCGGGCTGGCTCTCGGGCACGTTGACGTCGTCGGTGGTCATCGAGAGCAGCTGCTTGACCTCCTCGGCCGAGATGGCCGGCGTGAGGTTGCGCTGGAGCGCCGTCGAGTAGATGAGCCCGGCCATGCCCGACGAGTAGCCGGTGGCGGCCGACGAGCAGCTCTCGGCGCCGACCGACAGCACCAGCTGCGCGCCGTAGTTCGTGCAGTTGTTGAAGTTGAGGAAGGTCGTCGCGCGGTTGATGTTCTCCGAGTCGAAGCGGATCGCGTGCGTGTAGACCGTGTGGTTGGCCGTGCCCGGCATGTTGTGGTGCCGCGAGTTCTCGTCGGCCGCGCTGGCGATGATCACCACGTTGTTGCGGTACGCGTAGTCGATCGCGTTCTGCGCGAAGTGCGACATGTTGAGCGTGCCGAGCGCCTCTTGAATCACGCTGACGCCGCGGTCGACGCCGTAGACCACGGCCTGGCCGAAGTCGTTCACGTCGGTGATGAAGCTGTCGCCGACGCGGGTCGGGACGAAGCGACAGCGGGGGCAGCCGCCCGCGCCGCCGCGGCCGTTGTTGGCCTCGGCGACGGAGTCGCGCGCCTCGCCCGTGCCGTGCCCGAAGCGGGTGTCGTCGGCCGGGTCGTTGTCGTCGTGCATGAAGTCCCAGCCCGCGATGTCGTCGACGTAGCCGTTGCCGTCGGCGTCGGTGCCGTCCGAGAAGGTGCGGATCAGGTCGCCGCCGTCGAGCAGGCCGTTGCGGTTGGGGTCGTTGGGCATGCCGTCGGCGCCGCGGCAGGCGAACTGGTCGCGCGCCGTGACCGCCCCGGTGCCGCAGGTGACGCGCGGGTCCTGGAGGTAGTCGGCGACTGTCACCACGCCGTCGCCGTTGGCGTCGTACGCCGTCGCGCCCATCGGCATCGGGAGCTCGGCGGTGTTGAGCGCGACCTTGTTGACGAGGTCGTCGTTGTCCCAGTTGATGCCCGAGTCGAGCACCGCGATCATCACCCGCGGGTCGCCGATGGAGATGCCCCACGCGCGGTCGACGCTGTTGCCCGCGCCGAGGGCGACCTCCTGCGCGCGAAAGCCCGCGACCATGCGCGTCGCCTGCGGGACCCAGCTCCACCAGTACCACTGCCCCCCGCCCGAGGCGCTGTAGGCGTAGCCCGGGTCGTTGGGCCAGTTCTCTGGCCGGGAGAGGTCTTCGGCGGTGGCGTCGGCCGCGGGGGGCCAGATCGCGTGGGCCGAGGGCGCGAAGAGGGTGGCGGTTAGCGAGGCCGTGGCGACGAACGATCGCAGTCGGAGCAGGCGCATACCGGATCGGGTATCACAGTCGGCGGCCTCCGTGCGTGGGGCTTCTCTCCCGCGGTGCGCTGCGGTAGAGCACCCGAATGGCGGACAGCGGCGCAAACGTGCAGGCGGCCTTCCTCGACGCGGTGAAGGAGCGCTCGCTCGGCACGGCGGTGGAGATCCTGAAGGGCATCCACGACGGCAAGGAGGCGCTCAACCGCGTCGCCCGCGCCGTCGATCCGGCGCAGCCCGGCCGCGGCTCGGCCCTGGCGCCGCTGGTGCCCAGGCTCGACGACGTGCGGCGCGTCGGCGACCTGCTCTTCGACGTGGCGCGACTGCACGTCGACACCCTCGACAAGATCTTCGGCCTGCGGGGCAAGCACACCTCGCGGCTGGAGGAGCGCATCGGCGACCTGCTGGGCTTCCCCCTGCGCGGCAACCAGGGCGAGGTGCTCGAGATGGTGGTGCCGGTGCGCGCCGTCGAGGCCGACCGGCTCGAGCGGCCGACCGACGGCGAGGCCACCCGGTACTGCGAGATCCATCGGCAGTTTCGCGCGAAGAACCTCACCTCGGCGGCGTGGCCCGCGGGCGACGCGGTGGCGCCCGTCACGGTGCGCTGGAGCCGCGAGCCGGGCGTCGAGCTCACCGCGGTGCGGGTCGACGTGCTGCGCGAGGCGGTGGCGGTGAAGCCCGGCGAGGTGCTCCCGCTGCGGCTGCGCGTGCGCTGGTCGGAGAAGGCGCTCGACGGGCTCCACCCGGCGGCCGAGGCGTCGGGGCAGTACGTGCTGCGCGGCGCCGACGGCGCGGTCGCCAAGCTCATCGAGGTGGCGCTGCGCTTCGACCTGCGCGACGAGCGGCCCGCGCGATGACCGCCGGGGGGCCCGAGTTCGAGGTGCGCGACGAGGACGGCCTCTTCGCGGTGCTGCGCGAGGCCCAGCGGCTCATCGTGCGCTACCCCGTCGCGGCGCAGGCGGCCTTCTCCGCGGTGGTCGCCGAGGGCAGGGCCTACGCGGCCACCGCCGAGGGGGCGGCGCTGCGGCGTCGCCTCGCGGGCTCCGAACTGGTGCGCCGCGGTCGCGTCGTGTGGGAGGTCGGCACGCTCAACGTGCTCGAAGAAGACGCCCCCACCGCGCTGCCCTCCAAGGTGATGGACGCCCTCGCCAAGGCCGCGACGGTGCCCGACCTCGAGCCCATGCTCACGCGCCTCTTCGGCCTGCGGCCCGACGACCCGACGTGACCCGCGCCACCGAGACGCAGCACCACGGCGACGAGTTCGTCGAGCGCAACGCGTGGCTCCACCTGCTGCTGGGCTTCGCGTCGTGGGCGCGCGCCTTCGACGCGCTGCTCGACGCCCACGCCCCCGCGCGCGAGGCCGCCTCCGAGCCCGCCGATGACCCCGCCGACGCGCAGCTCATCGACTTCGTGCTGGGCCTGGCCTCGATGCGCGCCACCCTTCGGCGCCACCTCGTCGCAGCAGCGGAGGGCGGGCGCCCCGCCCCGACGGGACGCGCGGTCGGCACCGCGGGGCTCGGCGCCGAGTGGCTGCGGTGAGCGCGATCGAGCGCGCCGTGGCCGACGCCGACTGGCTGCGACGTTCGCCCGCGGCGCGCGGCGGCGACGGCGGCCACAAGGAGTGGTGGCACTTCTGCGTCTACGCGCCCGGCGTCGACGTGCTGGTGAACTTCAGCCTCGTCGACGACGTGCGCCCGGGCTGCGACCCGGCGCGCGAGTTCGCGCGGCTGGTGGTGCTGGTGCGCGAGCGCGAGTGGGACGGCGACGTCGAGGTCTTCGAGTCCGCGGAGGTCGAGGCGGCCGGCGGCGGGCTGCACATGCGCTTCGGCGACAACCGCGTCGCCTTCGAGGGCGGGCGCTACGTCATCGAGGTGCGCCTGCAGCGCCGCCCCATCGCCGTCTCGCTGGTGCTCGCGCCGCGCTGCGTCCCCTCGCTCGCCAACAACATCCGCCTCGACCCGGGGCCGCCCATCAACTGGCTGGTGCTCCCGCGCATGGTCGCGAGCGGCACGCTCACCCTCGGCGGGCGCACCGTGGCGGTCGAGCGCGCGAGCGCCTACCACGACCACAACTGGGGCCACTTCGCGTGGGGCCGCGACTTCGCCTGGGAGTGGGGCTACGGCCTCCCCGAGGGCGACGACGCCAACCCCTGGAGCATGGTCTTCGTGCGCCTGAGCGACCGGGCCCACACGCGGGCGTACATGCAGGCGCTCTTCCTCTGGCGCGGGGCTTTACAGCACCGGGTATGGCGCGCGGCCGACGTGAGCGTCGAGCGGGTGGGGCTGCTGCGCGCCTCGCGGGTCTTCAAGCTGCCGCGGGTGATGTCGCTGGTGGCGCCCGGCACGGTCACCGACGTGCCGCGCGCGCTGGTGGTGCGGGCGCGCGGCGACGGCGACGAGGTCGAGTGCCGCTTCGACGCCGAGGACGTCGCCGCGGTGGTGATCCCCAACGACCACGACCCGGGCGTCACGGTGATCCACGAGGTGAGCGGGGTGGTCAGCGTGACGGGGCGCGTGCGGGGCGAGGCGCTCGCGATGCGGGGCCGGGCGATCTTCGAATTCCTGGGAGCGTGACGGTGGCGGGGAGGGTGCCGTTTCGGGGGTGGGTCGACCGCGGGCTGCGCACGCTCGCGCGCGAGCTGCCCTCGGCGCACGCCCGCCTGGCCGCGGCGCTCGGGGCGCGCGAGGTGCGCATCGTGGTCGACGCCGAGGAGGCCGTGGTCGAGAGCGACGGGCACCGCGTGTGGCTGCGCGACGAGGCGAGCGCGCCCTGCGTGACGCTCGCGACGACGCGCCGCGAGGTGGTCGTGCTAGCCGACGCCGAGCGCTCGCTGGTCGAGTCGGTGCTGCGCGGCGACACGGTGCTCCGCGGGCGCGTGGCCGACCTCGCGGCCTTCCACGACGGGCTGGTGGAGTTCCTCCGCGGGGCGGTGCGCAGCCCGTCGTTCCCAGGCTTGATGGACGCGTTTCGGGCCGACGTTGTATCAAGCGACCCGACTGGGAGGCCTCGAAGCGATGAGTGACAAGGTGAACCCACCGCCCGCGCAGCTGCCGGTGGTCTGGGTCTTCGGCGGCGGCATCACGGGCCTGTCGGTGGCGCACGAGTGCATCGAGCGCGGCTACGACGTGTACCTGGTCGAGCCCGCCGAGGACTCCTGGGAGAACCACCTCCCGGCCGTCGGGGGCGTCGCGCGCACGCAGTGGGCGTACATCCCCAGCGACAAGCCCGTCGGCAGCCCGGAGGCGCCCATCACCCGCGCGCTACCCTTCGTGCGCCACCCGACCTTCGAGTTTTCGGGCGACGAGATCGCGGCCCTCGCGACGAGCGCCGAGGCGCCCGGCTGGGCGGAGATCAACGACTCGCTCACGCGCTTCATGAACCGGCTCATCGCGGCGACGCGCGGGGCGGGCTACCAGTCGCTGACGGTCGCGATCAGCGCGCCGATGCCGCGCCGGGTCGACCCGAGCCAGCCGCGACCCGGCGAGGCGAAGGCGCGCACGAAGAAGCCGAAGTCCGCGGCGGCCCCCCCGGCGCCGGCCGACGCCGAGTGGCCCATCGAGCCCAGCGCGAAGTCGATCGAGCAGGCCGAGGCCGTGCGCGACGCGATGGTGAAGGTGCTGAAGGACAAGCTCGATTTCGCCACGGCGGAGGACGACGTCCTGCGCGTCGAGGGGATGTCGGGCTTCCGCTTCGAGGTGCGCGTGAAGGGCCGCGGCATCGTGCCGGGCGAGCACGGGTTCAGGTACTTCCCGGGCTTCTACCGCCACCTCTTCGACACGATGCGCCGCACGCCGGTGCTGCAGCGGGGCGACGACCGCTTCGGGGCCGCGCTGCGCACGGTCTTCGACAACCTCGTCTCGACCGAGGCGACCTGGCTGGTGGTCACCAAGGAGCGCCTCAACGCGGAGACGAAGCAGCCGGAGTCCTACGAGCGGCTGGTGAACTTCCCCCGCCGCCCGCCCGACTCGGTGCACCAGACGCTCGGGCTCATCGAGAGCTTCGTGCGCGAGCTCGGCTACAGCGCGCAGGACGTCTCGCGGCTCACGACCAAGCTCTTCCAGTACATGACCAGCAGCCCCGAGCGCCGCGCGGGGGAGTTCGAAGACCTCACCTGGTGGGACTTCATCGAGGGCGAGCGCTTCAGCGACGTCTGCCGCCGGCACATGGAGCTCGGCCCCGAGGTGCTCGGCGCGATGACCGCCAGCGAGAGCGAGGCCCGCACGCAGGGCAACTGCGTCACGCAGCTGCTCATCGACCAGCTCTCGGGGCGGCGGCTCACCGACGCGACCCTCAACGGGCCGACCTCGGTCGCCTGGTTCGACCCCTGGCGCGACTACCTCGTGTACCGCGGGGTGAAGTTCATCCGCGGCGAGCTCGTGGGCTTCACGCCGCCGGGCGACACCCCGCTGCACGCGCCGGGCGTGCTCCTCCCGCGGGTGCTGATCGACGGCGAGCCGATGGCCGAGGACAACTTCGCCACGGGGCTGCGCCCCCACTACTTCGTCCCGGCGCTGCCGCTCGCCGCGATGTTCGACGCGCCCGACTTCAACCTCACCTTCGAGGAGCGCGACTGGCACGCGCACGGCTACATCGACGAGATCAAGGACCGCTTCGAGCCCGCCCACGCGGACGTGGGCTACGGGCTGGCGCGCAAGTTCCGCGCGGCGCTCGACCGGGTCGAGGGCGTGGACGCCGGGTCGGAGGTCCGCAAGGCCGGCGACGTCGACGCGCTGCTCGCGTGGCAGGCCTCGATCAAGCCCGACGACACCCCCCGCGACGTCGGGCTCGGGCCGCTGCGCCACCTCACCGGCGTGCAGTACCTCTTCGACACGAACATCCAGTTCGGGCAGGAGCACACGCTCTACATGGACGCGGCGTGGCGCCTGTCGTCGATCTCGCAGGCGCACTTCTGGCGACGCCGGCCGACGGGCATCCACGGGTACCGGGGCATCGTGTCGGTCGACATCGGGGCCCTGCACCGTCCCGCCGACGCGGTCGCCGCCGACGAGGCCGACTGGGCGAAGGGCGGCAGGCTCACGGCTTGGCAGTGCACGCCCAACCAGATCGCCAACACCGTGTGGGACCAGGTTCGTCGGAGCATCGCCACCGACACCCAGCGGCACCGCAACGCCGCGGCGCTCCCGGTGGACCGCTCCCCGCTCGGCGCCGACATGGCCCGCCAGGGGGCCTACCCCGACGTGCCGCGGCCGAGCGTCGGCGTCGACGTCGAGGCCAACGGCGCCCTGATTCCGAGCTGCTACCACCTCGACGAGAACGTGGTGTTCCACCGCACCGAGCCGACCTCGGTCGGCGGCGGCCCCGCCCGGCGCGCGCCGACCTCCGTCGCCAAGAACCTCACGCCCTACCTGATCAACCGCCCGGGCGAGTGGAAGCGTCGACCGGGCCGCGTGCTCGGCCTCGAGTCGCGCCACGACGGCTACGAGATCCAGAACGGCGCGTGGGTCTTCGCCGGCACGTACATGAAGACCTTCACGCGCCTCACCACCATGGAGGCCGCCAACGAGTCGGCCCGCCACGCGGTCAACGCGATCCTCCGCGACGCGTCGGCCCCCGGCGACCGGTGCAAGATCTGGGATCCGGAAGACTGGGAGCACCCGGAGTTCGCGCCCCTGCGCGAGATCGACCGCCGCCTCTACGTCGACGGCTACCCCCACATGGTCGAGATCCTCGGCCTCGACTCGATCCCCGAGGCGCTGCTCCCGCGGCAGCTGGACGTCGAATGAGCCCGACCCCCACCCGCACTCCGATGACCGCGGCCGAGAAGATCGCCCGCCTCGTGACCGCGGTGACGCAGCTCCGCGACACGGTGGGCCAGGTCGGCACCGACGCCTCCGCGCTCGACCGCGTCGAGGCCTCGGACTTCCTGCTGAGCCTCGGCCTGCGCTCGGGGGAATTCCCCGCGCCGCAGCTCGTCGCGATCGTCGACACCCCGGCCGGCTTCACGCGCCGTCGACCGATCGTCCTGCTCGGCGCGACGCCCACCGCGCGGCGCTTCGACGACGCCACGCGGGCCGCGCTCGGCGTCCACGTGTTCACGGTGCTGGAGTTCGAGCTGCCGGTGATCCTGCCGCGCTGGGCCTTCGACCAGGTGCATGCGCCGCAGCTCGGCGACATGCAGCTGTCGGCCTCCACGGTGATCTCGGTCCAGCGCTCGCTGCTGCTCGTCGACCGCCGGCTGATGGTGCGCGTCGGCAAGGTCATCTCCGACCCGCGCGCGCAGATGGGCTCGATGCAGGAGCCCACGCTGCTGCCCGTCGACCCCGACTCGCACTACGTCATTCCCCCGCGCCGCTGACTCCGCTTCGCACGGGCGGTCGGCCGTGTCGCGGCGCGCGGTGGGAGAGAGAAACCGCAAGGGCGCAAGGGTCGCAAGGATCGGATGGGAGGGGAGGGCTCGGACTCGCGTTGCTCAGGCGGCGTCGAGCAGACCCCGACCCCGACCCCGACCCTGACCACCGCAGCATCTCGCCAGGACTTCGTGCCCTCCCGTCCCCTCCGTTCCCATCCGATCATTGCGACCCTTGCGCCCTTGCGGTTGTTCTCTCCCGCGCCGCGCTACCCCCACAGCAGCGCGCGGCGCAGTGCCGCCGCGTCGCCCACGGCCTCGCGCTCGGCCCAGGCCCGCACCTCGTCGGGGGGCGCGCCGCCGCCGTGCTCGAGCGCGTCGAGCTCCCACGCCGCGACCGCGCGGTGCGCCGACATGCCGGCCGC
>JAQBQI010000759.1 GCA_028287085.1 Myxococcaceae bacterium | reverse complement strand
CACGCCTCCGCGAGCGGTGCGCACGGCGCCCGCGACTCCTCCGGCCGCGCCGGCGGTCCGTCCGCCGCGGCGTCGGCGTGGCGTGATCACCGACCTTCCGTTCTGACCGGCGCAGCGTAGTTCGGCTTGACGCTCGGGTCGGCGCAGGTCGAACATCCGGCCGTGCAGCGTCAAGCGATCATCGCCTCCCTCTCCCTCTCCCTCCTGCTGCTCTCGTCGCAGGCCTCCGCGCAGCAGGCGACGGCCGACGAGCCCCGCCTCGAGGAGGCGCGGGCGCAGTATCGCAGCGGCGTCGCGGCCTTCCAGCGCAACCGCTTCGGCGAGGCCACGGTGGCCTTCGAGCGGTCGTTCCGCGCGCGGCCGCACCCGGCGACGCTCTACAACGCGGCCGAGGCGCGCATGCGCGCAGGCGACACCGAGGGCGCCCTCGAGCAGCTGCGGGAGCTCCTCGCGATGACGAGCCCCGCGCCCGACGCCGACCTCTCGGCGCGCGCCCGCGCGCTGGCCGCCCAGATGGGCTCGCGCGACCTCCAGCCCGCCGCGCCCCGCGTCGAGGCCGTCACCTGCCCCACCTGCCCGACCTGCCGCACCGAAGCGCCGACCTGCCCGCCGCCCCCGCCGCCCGAGGTCGTCACCACCCGCGTCGGCGGCGGAGCGTGGGCGCTCGGCGGCGCCGCGATCGTGTTCTCCGCCGTGGGGGCCGGCTTCCTCGGCGTCGCGATCGACAACGCGGCGACGTACACCGACGCGGGCGCCAGCCTCGACCTGCAGACGCGCATCCGCGACCAGGGCGAGACCTACCGCACCATCGGCATCGTGGGCCTGGCCCTCGGCGTGGGCGCGGCGGTCGGCGCCGTGTGGATGTTCACGCACCCGCAGGAGCGCCGCGCGACGGCCCCGGTCGCCCGGCTCGACTTCGGCCTCGCGCCGGGCGGGCTCTCCGTCGCCGGCACCTTCTGATCGTCGCCGCCGACATCCCTCGGCGCGCCCCCCTTCGACCCTCAACCTCCGCGAGACGCCCATCACCTCCACGCAGCCTTCCGACCCCTCGTCCGTCGCGGCGCTCTTGCGGCGCCTCAACCGCGGCGCCGACCGCTTCGCCGAGGTCTCGGCCGGCCCCGTCCATCGGGACTTCCCGGGCGGCGCGGTCGAGTCGTACCGCCTGGGTAACGGGCTCCAGGTGCTGCTCCAGATCGACGGCCGCGCCCCGGTGCTCTCGTACAACGTCTGGTTCCGCGTCGGGTCGCGCAACGAGCGCGAGGGCAAGACCGGGCTCGCGCACCTCTTCGAACACCTGATGTTCAACGAGACGAAGACCCTCCCCGCGGGGCGCTTCGACCAGCTCCTCGAGCGCGCCGGCGCCGAGACCAACGCCGCGACCTGGACCGACTGGACCTTCTACTACGAGAACGTCCCGGCCGATCAGCTGCCGCTCGTGGTCAAGCTCGAGTCCGACCGGATGCGCAACCTCGTGCTCCGGGCGAAACTCGTCGCCAGCGAGAAGGACGTGGTCGCCAACGAGCGCCGCTACAGCGTGGAGGACGACGTCGACGGCGAGGTCTCGGAGAAGCTCTGGTCGCTCGCCTTCACCGAGCACCCGTACCACCACCCGACCATCGGCTGGATGGCGGACATCGAGAACTTCACGCCCGCCGACTGCCGCGAATTTTACAAGACCTGGTACGCGCCCAACAACGCGACGGTGGTGATGGTAGGCGACCTCGACCGCGCGAAGGCGCTGCGGCTCATCCAGCGCCACTACGGCGCGATGCGGCCGGCGAAGCTCCCCGACACGGTGGTGCCCGTCGAGCCGGCGCAGACCGACCACCGGCTCGCCGTGCTCGAGCGGCCGACGCCCAGCGCCAAGGTCGCGCTCGGGTTCAAGTGCCCCGCCATCGATCACCCCGACCACGCCGCGCTCTCCGCGCTCATCGAGGCGCTCATCGGCGGCCGCTCGGCGCGCCTCTACCGCGAGCTCGTCACCGAGCGCGAGATCGCCACCGACATCGCGGGCTGGGTCTCCGACTTCCGCGACCCCGGCCTCATCGAGATCAGCGCCACCGGGCGCGGCGCCGTCACCCCCGAGGAGCTGCGCGCCGCCATCGACCGCAGCCTCGCGTCGGTGGCCGCCGAACCCGTCACGGCCGACGAGCGCGACCGGGCCGTCGCCCGCCTCGAGTTCGGCTTCCTCCGCGGCCTCGAGTCGGTCGGCGGACGCGCCGAGAGCATCGGTCGTCACTCCGTCGTGCTGGGCGACCCCGTCGGCAGCGTCGCCCGCATGGAGGCCACCCGCGCGCTCACCGCCGATGACCTGCAGCGGGTCGGCCGGCGCTACCTCTTCGACCAGCCCTGCACCGCGGTGCTCGTGCGCTCCAACCTCGCCGCGGGTGCCGCCTGATGTCCGCCGCCCCGACGATCTTCTGCGAGCCCGCGCACGACCTCCCGCTCGTCGACGTGTTCATCCACGCGCGCACCGGCGCGCAGCACGACCCGGCGGGCCAGGAGGGCGCCCTCAACCTGGCGCTCCGCACGCTCCGCCGCGGCACCCGCACCCGCAGCGCCCGCGAGATCGACGCCCTCGTCGACCGCCTCGGCGCCGAGTTCGGCCCCTCGGTCGACGCGAGCTCCGCCGGCATCCACGCGGCGGTGATCCGCCGCAACGTCCCGGCGCTGCTCGACCTCGTCGTCGAGCTGCTCACCGACGTCACGCTCCCCGAGGCCGAGATCGCCCAGGTGCGCCGCGAAGTGAAGGCCGACATCGTCGACGGGCGCGACGACGACCGCTCGCTCGCCGGCCGCCACTTCCGCCGCACCCTCTTCGCCGGGCACCCCTACGGACGCCCCGCGGCGGGCACGCTCGGCGGCCTCGACGGGGTCGACCGCGCCGCCGCGCACGCCGCGTTCCAGCGCACCTTCTGCCGCGACAACCTCGTCTTCTCGGCCGCGGGCGACATCACCGCCGCCGAGCTCACGGCCTTCGCCGACCGGCTGCTGCCGAGCCTCTCGGCGCAGCCCGCACCCTCGACGGCCGTGCCCCCGCCGAAGCCCGTCCGCGGCCGGCGGCTGCTCATCGTCGACAAGCCCGACCGCACCCAGACGCAGATCTACATCGGCAACCTCGGGACGCAGCCGCGCGACCGCGACCACTTCGCCCTGATGGTCGGCAACACCCTCTTCGGTGGAACCTTCACCGCGCGCCTGATGCGGGAGATCCGCTCGAAGCGCGGCCTGTCGTACGGCGCCTCGTCGCGCCTGAGCCGCGACCGCGCGCGCGAGGCCTGGGCGATGTGGACCTTCCCCGCCGCCACCGACGCTCCCCTCTGCGTGGGCCTCCAGCTCTCGCTGCTCGAGCGCCTGCTCGAGCGGGGCGCGACGGCGCGCGAGGTGTCCTTCGCCCGGTCGTTCCTCACGCGCAACTACGCCTTCGACCGCGACACCGCGACCAAGCGGCTGATGCAGCGCCTCGACGTCGAGCTGCTCGACCTGCCGAAATCTTACTACTCCGAGTATGTCGACCGCGTGAACGCGGTCACCGCCGACGACGTCAACGCGGCGCTGCGCCGCCGCCTCTCGGCCGACGACCTGCTCATCACCGTCGTCGCCACCGCGGAGACCCTCCGCGGCCCGCTCGAGGCGGCGATCCCCGGTCTGCGCGACACCCGCGTCATCCCCTTCGACCACGACTGACCCCGTCCCGCGCTATCGTCGCGCCCGTGGACGAGCTCGCGTCAGGCACCCTCTACGCCGGCAGGTACGCGGTGGTGCGCCTGCTCGGGCGGGGCTCGGTCAAGCAGGTCTACCTCGCCTACGACCGCCTCGCGCAGACGCAGGTCGCCCTCGCGCGCCTCGCCGAGCGCCACGGCGCCGACGCCACGGTCGGCGCGCGCTTCTCCCGCGAGGCGCGGGCCTCGTCGGCGCTGACGTCGCCCTTCACGGTGCGGGTCTTCGACGCGGGCAAGACCGCCGACGGCGAGCGCTACCTCGTGAGCGAGGCGGTGCTCGGCCGCGGGCTCGACGAAGCCGTCTCGGCGGGCCCGGTCGCGCCCCACGTCGCCGCGACCTGGACGATCGAGGTGCTGAGCGCGCTGGCCGAGGCCCACGCGCGCGGGCTCATCCACCGCGACGTGAAGCCCGAGAACGTGATGCTCGCGCCGAGCGCGGGCGACGCGATCGGGGAGGTGGCGCGGCTCACCGACTTCGGGCTCGCGAAGCTCCTCGACGAGCGCCTCGAGGGCTCGGTGGCGCTGCGCACGGCCGCGGGCGTGGTGATGGGCACGCCCGACTACATGTCCCCCGAGCAATGGACCGGCGCCCCGCTCGACGCGCGCGCCGACCTCTACGCCGTCGGCGTGATGCTCCACGAGATGCTGCTCGGCCACCCCCCGTTCTCGGCCCCGACGCTCGCGGCGCTCGCGGCCCAGCACTGCCACGCCGAGGTCCCGCCCTTCCCCGCCGACGCCTCCGCCCTCGCGCGCGCGTACGAGCCCGCGGTGCGCCGCGCCCTCGCCAAGAGCCCCGACGCGCGCTGGCCCGACGCCGACGCGATGCGCCTCGCCATCGAGTCCGTGGGGGGCGTCCGCCTGCCGCCG
>JAQBQI010000711.1 GCA_028287085.1 Myxococcaceae bacterium | reverse complement strand
GGCCCTGCGTGACCCCTGCTCGCACGACGACATGGAGCGCGGGCACAAGCTCTGGAAGCGGCTCCGGCGCCACCCCCTGCCCGCGCTGCGCAAGCTTCGCATCGGCCTGCTGGGCAGCTTCACCACGCGGCTCATCACGCCGCTGCTCGAGCTCGCCGCCTTCCGCGACGGCGTCGCCGCCGAGGTCTACGAGGCCGAGTACGGGCTCATCCACCAGGAGGTGCTCGACCCCGCGAGCGGCCTGCGGCGCTTCCGCCCCGACGTGGTCATCCTCGCGACGAGCTGGCGCGACGCCAACCTCCCGCCGCTCTCGGCCGACCCCGCGGCCGCCGTCGAGTCGGCCGTCGCCCCGCTCGCCGCCCTCTGGCGCGTCGTCCGCGACGAGATGCGCGCCCACGTCGTGCAGCACAACTTCGATGTGCCCCTCACCGACAGCTACGGCCACCTCTCGGCCTCGCTCGCGGGCGGGCGTGGACGGCTCCTGCGGCGCGCCAACGAGGCCCTGCTCGAGCGCGCCACGACGGGCGTGTCGGTGCTCGATTTCGACGGCGTGGCGGCGGAGTTCGGCAAGGCCGCGTGGTTCGACGAGGGCCTCTGGTACCGGGCCAAGCAGCACCCCGCGCCGGCGGCCATTCCGCTGCTCGTCGACCACTACATGATGCACGTGCGCGCCGTGCTCGGGCTCACGAAGAAGGTGCTGGTGCTCGACCTCGACAACACCCTCTGGGGCGGCATCGTCGGCGAGGACGGCGTCGAGGGGCTCAAGCTCGGCGTGACCGACGCCGAGGGCGAGGCCCACACCGACCTCCAGCGCTACGCCCGCGAGCTGCGCGACCGCGGCGTCGTGCTCGCCGTGTGCTCGAAGAACAACGAGGCCGACGCGCGCGAGCCCTTCGAGCGCAGCGCCGAGATGGTGCTCAAGCTCGAAGACATCGCGGTCTTCCGCGCCAACTGGAGCGACAAGGCCACCAACCTCCGGGACATCGCCGCGGCGCTGGAGCTGGGCACCGACAGCTTCGTGTTCCTCGACGACAACCCGACCGAGCGGGCGTGGGTGCGGAGCCAGCTGCCCGAGGTGATGGTGCCCGAGATCGGCAGCGACGCCGCGCGCTACCTGCCGCTCTTGCAGCGCCACCACGCCTTCGACGCGCTCGCGCTCAGCGAGGAAGACCGCCTGCGCGCGGCCGACTACGCCGCCAACGCGCGGCGCTCGGAGCTCATGAAGAGCGCGGGCAACCTCGAGGAGTTCATCGCCAACCTCCAGATGTCGGCGACGGTGGCGCCGGTCGACGAGCTCAACCTCCCGCGCGCCGCGCAGCTCGTGAACAAGAGCAACCAGTTCAACCTGACCACGCGGCGCTACACCGAGGAGCAGCTGCGGGCCGAGTCGCAGCGCCCCGATACCGTGGTGCGCACCTTCAAGCTGCGCGACCGCTTCGCCGACAACGGGCTCATCGGGGTGATGATCGGCCGCGCGCGGCCCGACGACGGGGCGCTGGAGATCGACACCTGGCTGATGAGCTGCCGCGTGCTGGGGCGCCGCGTCGAGGAGTTCATGGTCGGCGTGATGATGGAAGAGGCCCTGGCCCGCGGGCTCAGGCGCGTGGTGGGGCGCTACCTGCCGACGGCCAAGAACGGGCTCGTGAAGGAGCTGTACCCGCGGCTCGGGTTCACCCCGGTCGAGGCCGCCGGGGCGCCCGGCGAGACGGCGTGGGAATACCGCCTCGACGAGCGACCGGTGCTTGCCAACCGCTTCATTCGGGTGGAGTGATTCGCGCCCCCGACGACCGCCCAACCCGCCCGACGATGGATGCCGCCATGGACCCGATCACCGAGAAGCTCACCCGGATCTTTCAGGACGTCTTCGACCTCGACGCGATCACGCTGCGCGACGACATGGCCGCGGCCGACGTCGAGGAGTGGGACTCGCTCAACCACGTGAAGCTCGTCGTCGCGATCGAGAGCGGCTTCGGGGTGAAGTTCTCCACCCGCGAGATCACCGGCTGGAAGAACGTCGGCGACATGAAGAAGACCCTGCAATCCAAGCTGAAGTCGTAGGCGCGTGGGCGGCGACGCGCCGCGGTGGACGTGGCCGCGCCTCCTGCGCCTGGCCGCCCTCACCGCCCTCACCCTCGCGGCCGTCGACGCGCTGCTCGCCCCGGTCGAGCGGCGCCTCGAGGCGCGCCTGCTCGACGGCGCCCTGCGCAACGCGCCGGGCATCGCCGCCGCCGACGGCTCGCGGCGGGTGATCTTCGACGCCCCGGAGTCCGCGCGGCGCGAGGCCGTGGGCTTCGCGGGCTCGTCGATCAGCTACGGCGCGGGCGTCGCCGACGACGAGACCCTCCCCGCGGGCGTCGCGGCCGTGATGCGCGCCGCGGGCGACCAACGCCCGGTGTTCAACCTGTCGCAGGCGGGCGGCGGGCCGCGCGACGCGATCCCCGTCGCCACCGCGATGGGCACGCACCCGCTGCGGCTGTTGATGGTGGAGTTCCAGGCGCAGAACTTCCAGCGGGGGCAGCCGTACCCGCCCGACGAGATCGGCGAAGACGAGCTGCCCTTGCTGCTCGCGGGCAACGCCGCGCAGGGACGGATGCTGGCCGAAGCGGGCATGGCGCCGAGCTTCCAGCGGCGGGTGGAGGGCACGCTCGGGGCCTTCGCCAACCGGGCGTGGCGGGTCTATCGCATCCGGGGGCACCTCTGGATCGACGACCAGTTCCCGCCGATCAACGTGGCGTGGACGGTGCGGCGCGGCGCCGCCGCGCTGGGGGTGTTGCCGAAGAGGTTCCAGGGTCAGAGCACCAACATCGGGCGGCTGCCGTGGCGGCGGGCCTACCGCGACGGGCAGGTGCCGAGCGCCGTGCAGCGCGTGACCGTGCTCAGCGACGATGTGAGCGAGGAGGCCTACCGCGCGCTGACGCTGCTGGTGCGCCTCGCGCGCGCCGCCGACGTGCCGCTGGTCTTCTATGAAGCGCCGCTGAACGTGGCCTTCCAGCGGGAGTTTCATTTCATGTCGGAGGGCGACATCGCGCGCCTGCAGGCCTTCCGCGCGACCCTCGTCGGGCGGATGCGCCGCGACGGGATGGAGGTGCTCGACGCCCCCGAGCTGCCCGACGAGGCCTACCTCGACCGCGCGCACCTCACGCCGATGGGCGGGGCGGCGATGGGGCGGCACCTCGCGCGCTACGTCGCGACGCGCCTGCCGCCGCTGGGGCGCCGGCCGTGAACCTCCTCAGCTGGACCTTCCTGGTCTTCGCGGGCCTGAGCGTGGCCGTCTACCAGGCGCTGCCCACGCCTCGGATGCGGCAGGCGGCGCTCGTCGGCGCGACGCTGGTGTGGTTCGCGTTCGGGGTGTGGTGGCACGCGCTCGTGGCGATCGCGATGGCCACGACGACGTGGCTCTTCGGGCGCTGGATGCTGTCGCGCCCGGAGGAGAAGCGCGGCGTGGTGCTCGCGCTCGGGGTGGCCTCCTTCGTCGGGTACTTCGTGCTCTTCCGCTACCTCGCGCTCTGGACGGGCTTCGACCCCGCCACGGGCGCGGGCCTGCGCTGGTGGATGCCCAACCCCCTGCTCGCGCCGCTGGGCCTGAGCTTCATGATGTTCGAGGGCATCGCCCACCTCGCCGACCTGTACCTCGGCCGCAGCGAAGACCCCGGATCGTGGTGGAGCCACATCGTCTTCAACCTCTTCTACCCGACGCGGGTGATCGGCCCGCTGCGCCGCCACGAGGAGTTCACCCGGGACATCAACGGGCCGACGCGCCTCGACCCCGACGACGTGGCGTGGGCCGCGCGGCGCGTGCTGCTCGGGGTGGCGAAGAAGGCGCTGGTGGCCAACCCGCTGGGGGCCTTCGCGCTGTTCAACCTGCACCCGTCGCTCATCGCGGCGGGCGCGCGGGTGCCGCTGCTGCTGGGCGCGGTGCTCTACTGGGCCTACCTGTTCTTCGACCTGTCGGGCTACAGCGACATCGTGATCGGGCTGAGCCGGCTCTTCGGCGTGCGGGTGCCGGAGAACTTCAACCGCCCCTACGTCGCCGACAACATCAGCGACTACTGGCAGCGCTGGCACATCAGCCTGTCGGCCTGGGTGCGCGACTACGTCTTCAACCCGCTGGCCATCCGCTGGCGGGGCTGGAACTACGGCGCGCCGCTGGCCGCGTTCAGCAGCATGGTGATCCTCGGGCTGTGGCACGGGCTCGAGCTGCGGTACCTGATCTTCGGCGTCTGGCACGGCGCGCTGCTGGGCGGGTACATGGTCTACCGGCAGCTCTTCGGGCGAAAGCCGTGGGCGAAGAAGCTGGCGAAGTCGAAGCTCTGGTCGGCCGCGGGCTGGTGCTTCGTCGTGGTCAACGCCGTGTTGACCCACGTGCTCTTCGCGGTGTCATCGGCGGCGATGTTCGTCGCGTGGCTGCGGGCCGTGGTGGGGAGGTGAGCGCGTGCGCGAGCTGATGGGTGACGTGGGCCGCGCGGTGGGCCTCGGGGCGCTGCTGGTGGCGGTGGCGATCTTCCTCCAGGGGCCGGGGCTGAAGTTCATCTACTTCGCGTTCTGACCTCACCCGCGCTGCCGCGCCGCCCTCTCCATGA
>JAQBQI010000709.1 GCA_028287085.1 Myxococcaceae bacterium | reverse complement strand
TCATGGAGAGGGGCGCGCGGCAGCGGGGGTGAGGTCACGCGCGACCGGGAGCGATACTCCCTACCGCGCCGGCCCCCACCACCGCGTCGCCGCGTCGCGCGAGCGCGCCCGCACCGCCGCGCACTGCCGCGCCCCCTCCACCGTCAGCGCGAAGCTCCGCGCCGCGCCGTCGATGGCCTCCGCCTTCGGGCCGAAGAAGGCCACCGCGCGGTCGATCGCCGCCGCGTCGCAGAGGCCGCCCACCGCGCCCAGCAGGTGCCGCACGTTGCGCCCGTGGCGGCGCTCGAACTCGTCCCAGTGCGTTTGCGCCCAGGCCGCCAGCAGCCCCGGGTGCCGCGCGTGCGTGTCGCCCCGCCCGAAGAGCGCGCGGAAATCCACCACCCGGATGCCGTCGGCCAGGCTCAGCCCCCACGCCCGCTGCACCAGCGCCGGGCTGTCGAAGGTCGTCAGCGCCCCGAGCAGCAGCGCCCGGTCCTGCGGCGTGGCCGCGCGGGGCAGCGCCGCGACCAGCGCGTCGAAGCGCGCTTCGCCCTCGCGCCGCGACGCCACCGGCAGCGCCACCGTGGCCATCTCCATCTCCACCGTCGCGGGCGTGCGCAGGTACTCCTCGGCGATCGCCTCGGCCTGCGTGCGCGCGTTGAAGTCGTCGGTGAGCATCCCGAGCGCGCCCAGCACGCTGCGCCGCGCGTTGCGCCGCACGTCGAAGTCCCCCGGGTGCGTGCGCCACCCGAGCGAGCGCTCGAGCGGCACCAGCACCCGCCCCGCCCAGCGCTGGAAGGCCGCGCGGTTGGCGTCGTCGACCAGCCACCGCCGCACCAGGAACATGCTGTCCGCCACCCGCTCGTGCAGGTGCCCGTCGGGGGCCTGCGCGAGGCGCCCGAGGGCCTCCAGCCAGGTCGTCACGGGCACCGCCCCGGCGATCACCAGCGACTCCAGGTTGGACAGCAGGTCGAGCTGCCCGCCCGTGTCGAGCGCCCCGTCGGTGCGCAGCAGCGCCCGCGTGTTGGTCGGGCCCGTCGTGCTCACGTAGTAGCCGGCGCCGTCGGCGTTCGGGTCGATCCAGTGGGGGCAGCGCGTGGCCTCCAGCGCGACCGTCGCGGTGGCCTCGGCGAGCACCGTGCACTGCGTCCGCGGGCGGGCGCCGGCCTCGTAGCGCAGGCACACCGGGATGCGCCAGCGCGTGGCGTCGGCGGCCTCCGCGCGGTAGCGGAAGCGCGACTGCGTCAGCGTCACCCGCGGCGGGCGCCCGGCGCCGCAGTCGAGCGCGGCGCGCACCAGCGGCACGCCCGCCTGGTCGAGGAAGCTCTCGGCCACCGGCGCGACCTCCTGGTGCGAGCTCGCCGCGAGGGCCGCGAGCAGGTCGGCCGCCGTCGCGTTGCCGCCCGCGTGCCCGCTCAGGTACGCGCGGATGCCCTCGCGGAAGGGGCCCTCGCCGATCCACGACTCGATCATGCCGATGACGGCGGCGCCCTTGTTGTAGGTGGTGGCGTCGAAGCTGGCCATCGCGTCGCCGGTGCTCGTCACGGGCTGGCGCACGGCGTGGGCCGTCGGCAGCGCGTCGGCGTGGCGGGCGTAGGCCGAGCCGCCGCGGGACTCCAGGCGCGCGCCGAGGGCGGGCTGCCAGGCGTCCATCACGCGGGTGCCCATCCAGTTGGCGAAGCCCTCGTTGAGCCAGAGGTCGTCCCACCACGCCATCGTGACGAGGTTGCCGAACCACTGGTGCGCGAGCTCGTGCGCGACGATCGACGCGGTGTAGTAGCGCGACCGCGCCGAGGCGCGCGGCTCGTCGAGGAGCAGCGCCGTGTCGCGGAAGGTGATGAGCCCGGGGTTCTCCATCGCGCCCGATTGGAAGTCGGGCACGGCCACGAGGTCGAGCTTGGGGAAGGGGTAGGGCCGGTCGAAGTAGCGCGCGAGGAGCCCCAGGTGCTCGCCGGCCACGCGCGCCGCGTAGGCCCCGAGCGCGCTGCGCCCGCGGGGGGCGAGCACGCGCACGGGCACCGGGGAGGAAGGGCCCTCGAGGACGTCGAAGGGGCCGACGGTGAAGGCGACGAGGTAGCTCGGGAGCGGCGGGGTCTCGTCGAAGAGCACCGCGCGGGTGTGGGCCGCGGCGTCGTCGGTGCGCGACGACTCGGGCATGTTGGCGAAGGCCCCGACGTCCTGCGGAACGGTGAGCCGCAGGCGCACCGGGACCTTGAACGACGGCTCATCGAAGCAGGGGAAGGCGCGGCGCGCGTCGGCGGGCTCGAAGTCCGAGAAGGCGTACCAGCGGCCGTCGACCTGCACGCGGTAGAAGCCGCTGAGCTCGGGGTTGAAGGTTCCACGGTAGCGGATCACCAGGCGCGCGGCGCCGGCGCGGAGGCTGTGCGGGAGCGAGACGACGAGCTCCTCGGGGGCCTCGCGGGCGCCGTGGGCGAGGCGGCTCGCGGTGGTCGCGACGATGCGCTCGCCGCCCTGCTCGATGGTGGCCTCGACGATGGCGAGGTCGCGCGCGTGGAGCACGACGTGGGCGGTGGGCTCGGGGACGGAGAGGTCGAAGGAGGCGGTGCCCTCGAAGGTGGGTTGCGACGGGTCGACGACGAGGTCGAGGTCGTAGCGGGTGAGGCGCACGAGCGCGGGCAGGCGGCCGTCGTCGCGCGGCGGGGGAACGGGCCCGGCGGGCAGGCGCTCGACCACGACCGGGCGCGGTTGGGCGACGGGGGCGGCGACCCGCGGCGGGCGCGGCGTGGCGGAGCAGGCGGCGGCGAGGACGAACGCAACGAGGCAGTGGGCGGAGCGCATCGGTGTGGGGGCGCGATCGTGCGGGACAGTGCCCCCCGGACGCAAAGGGGTGCGCGGGCGCGTGCTACGACCGACGGAGCGACGGTGTACCGCGACGCCCTCCCGACGATGATCGACCGCTGGCGCCGGCTCGAGGCCGAGGTGCGCGAGAAGGTCGGGCGCGTCGAGCGCCGCGGGTGGCGCTGGCTCCCGGGCGAGACGCGCGCGCTCATCGGGTCGCTGCGCGAGCGCGGGTCGCGGCCGCCCGCCCGCCTCGACGAGGCGCTCGCGGCCATCGACGCGCTCGAGCGCTGCCGCGCCGCCGTCGACGACGCCCTCGAGGCCGTCGACGACCCCGCCCGCCCCTGGAACCAGTGCCCCGCCGAGTGCCCCGCCGTCCCCTTCCCCTGGATGCGCGCCGACGACCCCGAGCTCGCCCTGCTCTCCTCGGCGGAGCTCGACGACGAGGCCCGGCGCGCACTCGTGGCCCGCGTCGCCGAGCTCGCGCGCCGCCTCGACCCGGGCTTCGTCAGCGACGCCGTGCACCTGCCCGGCGCGCGGGCGCGCTTCCGCGTCGAGGGGGCGCCCATGGTGCTCGACGTCTGGAGCGTGCAGGGCGCCGGCTTCTGGTCCGGCCCGCGGGTGGAGGTGGGGCTGCTGACGACGGCGCGGCGTTCGTCGCCGCGGCTGGTGCTGCGCCCCGAGGCGGCGGCGGGGCTCGGGCGCAGCGGGCGCAGCGCGGTGACGGGCAACCCCGACTTCGACGGGCGCTTCGTGTGGGAGGGCGAGCCCGGGGCGACCGAGACGCTGCTGCACCCGGAGCTGCAACGGGGCCTGCGCGTGGTGTCGCTCGACGACGTCCCGACGCTCACGGTCGACGGGGGCCTGGCCTCGTTGCGGTGGAGCTTCGCGCCGACGGCCCGCAGCGTCGGGGCCGCGGCGGCGGTGCTGCTCAGCGTGCGCGACCGCTCGCCCGCCCGCGCGCCGTAGCTATGCTCGGCGGGTGATCACCGACCGGGTTCCGCGGGGGGCGACGACGAGGGCGGAGTTCGAGGCGAGCGACCAGCTCATGGCCTTCGCGCCGCCGCCACCGCCGGGGCCCTTGCAGGCGGCGACGTCGGCGCTCTGCGCGGCCGTCACGGGCGGCGACGCCTCGGAGGTGCGCCGCGCCTGCAAGGAGGTGCTCGCGCCGCTGAGTGACCACTTCGGCGTGAAGCCGCCGGCGGTGCGGGTGCTCGGCGTGCGGCCGCACGAGGTCAACGAGGGCGTGACGACGTATCAACTCTACGGCGACTACACGCCCGACACGCAGCGGGTGCGGGTGTGGCTGCGCACCGCGGTGCTCGGGAAGGTCTCGTCGCCGCGCTCCTTCGTGAGCACGCTGCTGCACGAGTTCTGTCACCACCTCGACTGCGCGAAGCTCGCGTGGCCGGGGAGCTTCCACACCCGCGGCTTCTACGGGCGGGTCGACCAGCTCTACCACCTGGCGCTGGCGACGCCGGACGAGCGCCGCCGCCCGCTCCAGTGGGTGAAGCTGGGCGGCGTGTGGCGCATCGACTGGACGCGCTCGCGCACCGCGCCGGGGTGAAGGGGCGCTCGGCGCTCAGAAGCAGCGGTAGTTGGCGTTGCCGGGGTCGGGCGGCCGGCAGAACCCGAAGGTGCCAGTGCAGCGGGTCGTGCAGGTGCCGCAGTGTTCGACGGTGTTGAGCTGGGTCTCGCAGCCGTTCGTGGCGACGCCGTCGCAGTTGCCGTAGCCGGGCTCGCACCGCAGCGAGCAGCTCCCCGCGGCGCACACGGCGCCGGCGTGCGGGCCCGTCGGGCACATGTTGCCGCACGTGCCACAGCTGAGGATGTTGTTCTGGGCCTCGACGCAGCGGTTGTCGCAGACGATCGCGCCCACGCCGCACGAGACGCAGCTGAACACGTCGCACCGCTGCGTCGCGCCGCAGACGGTGCCGCACGCGCCGCAATGCGCGCGGTTGTTCTGGAGGAGGGTCTCGCAGCCGTTGCCGAGGTCGGCGTCGCAGTTGCCGTAGTTGGAAGAGCAGGTGAGCCCGCAGCTCCCGGCCGCGCACACCGGGGTGCCTTGCGGACCGGGCTGGCACACCGTCCCGCAGGCGCCGCAGTTGCTGCGGTCGGTCTGGGTCGCGATGCAGTAGTTGCCGCACACGGACCTCTCGCCGCACGGGACGCACGCCGAGTCGTTGCACACGCGCCCCGGCGCGCACGCCGCGCCGCACGCCCCGCAGTTCGCGCGGTCGCCCCCGAGGCTGGCCTCGCAGCCGTTGCGCGGGTCGCCGTCGCAGTCGGTGTATCCCGGCATGCAGGCCCCGACGCCGCACGCGCCGCCGACGCACGCGGGCGCGGCGTTGTTCATCGCGGTGCAGGCGACGCCGCAGCAGTTGCCGACGGTGGTCGACACGCAGCCGTCGGGGAGTGCGCCGGTGCCGGCGTCGGGGGTGCCCGCCTCGGTCGTGGCGGCGTCGATGGGGGCCACGATCGGGCCGTCGAAGGGCGCGACGGCGTCGGCGGTCGCGTCGAGGGCGGCGGGGGCGTCGGTCGCGGGGGCGTCGGTCGCGGGGGCGTCGTTCACGCCGCCGTCGACCAAGACGCAGCGGCCGTTGTCACAGACGGTTCCGGCACCGCAGGCGCCGCCGCAAGGGCCGCCATCGGGCAGGGCAACGGGGGCGGACGAGCAGGCGACGAGGATCGCCGCGGCAAGGAGGGCGAAGCGCATGGAGCGACGCTATCACGACAGGTTGTGGTGACAGTCGGACCTTCAGGGCACGGGGCGATCGGGCGACCACGGAAGGCTCCGCGTGGGCCCTTTCCCCCTTCGCGGGGCTCGCGGTCCGGGTTTCCCCCGCCTACCGACGCCGCGCGCCGGGCGGCACGTCGTCGAGGTCCGCTGCCCGATGGAAGCGCGCGGCGTCGGGGTTCTCCTGCCCGGTCGAGCCCACCACGCGATCGGCGCCGTCGGTCCACCACGTCGCGAAGCCCGCGGGCGCGCCGGCGAACACCTGCCCCGTCGCCGGGTCGTACACGTCGACGGTCTCGCGCACCGCGTTCACGGCGCGCCGCTGCTGCTCGTCGCCCGACGCCTGCTGCGCCCGCCACCCCGCCATCTGCGCGTCGCCGCTCGCCGCGTTCGCCTGCGCCGCGATGCGGGCCCGCTGCGCGTGCGCCGCGATCGCCTCCATCCCGCTTTGCGCCTGCATCGCGAGCACGCGGTTGCCCGCGGCGATGGTGTCCATGGCCATCCGGTGGCCCATCGCGCTCGCCTGCGACTGCATCTGCTGCCACGCCGGCGACGTCTCGTACGAGCGGCAGATCGCCAGCAGCGTCGCCTTCACGTGCTCCCACTCCGCCGCGGGTCCGACCAGGGTCGTCACGATGGGCGACCAGCGCAGACCCAGCGCGCTGGGCACGCGCAGCGTGAGCACGTCGACGATGCCGCGCCGCCCCTGGCCGGGCAGCGCGAACTCCACCCCCGCGAAGTCGGCGCCCATCTGCAGCATCGACAGCAGGCGCGGGCG
This sequence comes from Myxococcaceae bacterium, assembly GCA_028287085.1. GTDB lineage: Bacteria > Myxococcota_A > Polyangia > Polyangiales > SCUS01. The sequence goes on along the minus strand of JAQBQI010000709.1, from coordinate 1,954 downwards.
CGTCGCGGGCCGCGGGTCGTCGCGCAGCAGCGCCTCGACGTCGCGGTGGCCGGTCACCTGGAAGCTCGTCGCGCCCGACTCGCGCGCGAAGTGCCGGGCGTACTCCTCGGCGAAGTACCGCGGCGGCGCGTAGGGCCGCAGCGCGAGGCCCGGCATGGGCATCACCGGCAGCATCGCGGTCGACGGGTCGATGAAGGCCAGCGGCACGCGCGGGTCGGAGCCGCGGAACTCGGCGCCGCCGCCCGGGCTGAGCAGCCGGTACCAGGGGCGCGCCTCGCTGCCGTCGCGCACGACGCCCGCCTGCGCGGGCCAGCCCGCCGGAACGGTCAGCGAGAAGGAGCCTTCGGTGGGCTCGACGAAGCGGACGAAGCGGGCGGTGGCGTCCACGGAGACGACGGTACGACTGTCCGCGCGGGGGCGCAGGTCTCCTCCCGTACGGAGAGGGCCCGGGGAGTGAGGCCCGCGCTGCTACGCCGTCGCGGCGCCGCGCCAGAGGCCGTGCACGTTGAGCAGGCTGCGCTCGGCGGGCACCCCGATGCGCAGCGGGAAGCCGTAGTGCCCGGTGCCGCGGTGCACGTACAGCCGCGAGGTCCCCAGCGCCCACTGCCCGTGGTCGGGCACCTGCGACAGCGCCGACACCACCGTGCCGCGCAGCCCGAGGCGCAGCAGCCCGAGCTGGCCGCCGTGGGTGTGGCCCGACAGCACCAGGTCGGCGCTCCCGGGGGGAAGGTGATGGAAGGCGCCCGGGTCGTGCAGCATCGCGATGCGGGGCATTCCCCCGGCGCGCGGGAAGCGCGCGGTCACGCGGCGCAGCGTCTCGGCGCGGTCGCGGAAGTGGAAGTCGTAGCCGATGATCTCGACCGGCCCCGCGGCCGTCTCGGCGACGGTCATCTCGTCGACGAGGAGCGCGATGCCGTTGAGGGCGAGGGCGGTCTTCACCGTCTCCAGGGCCTCGTGGTCGTGGTTGCCGAGGCACGCGTAGCAGCGGCCCTCGACGGCCTTGAGCGGGGCGAGCGCGGCGGCCAGCCAGGCCGGGTCGCGCTGCGACTCCATCGTGAGCAGGTCGCCAGTGAGCAGCACGAGGTCGGGGTCGCGCGCGACGGCGCGGGCGCAGATGGCCTGGAGGCTCGCCACGGACATGAACGCGCCGATGTGGGGGTCGGTGATCTGCACGATGCGCAGCGGGCGGGCGTCGTTGGCGCCGCTGGTCTCGTGGCGGCGCAGCGAGGGGACGACGGTGTCGTCGAGCCAGACGTGGCGCTCGTCTTCGGCGGCCCAGAGCGAGTCGACGAGCCCGGCGCCCGCGAGCACGAAGGGCAGCCACGCGCCCCACGGGTGGAAGCCCAGCGCCCGCGCGATCGACCACGGCACCGACAAGAACACCGCCGCGATGAACCACGACCCCGGCACGCTCACCGCCGCGCGGTAGAGCCAGCCCCGCAGGCTCGGGCGGATGAGCAGCGCAAAGTGCACGAACACCGCCGCCTGGAGGTACACGAAGAGCGGCCACGCCGCGCCCGTGTGGGGGAAGACCCCCAGCGACGAGAGCGCGTGGATGCCCAGCAGCACCGACAAGAACATCGCGTAGGGACCGCCGCGCAGCGCCCGCGCGAGGGCGACCACCGCGAGCCACGCGGCCGCGCTGCCGAGGGCGAAGAACATCGTCGGGGGGGTGTGCATCACGAGTGCGCGAGCCTGTGTTCGCGCTGCGGGCCGGTCAAGGCGCGCGGCGCTGGCGGGGCTTCGGCGCCGCGGGCTGGCAGCGCGGGCACCAGCAGGTGGTGCGGCCGCCGATGGTGTCGCGCGCGAGGGCCGCGGCGCAGCGCGGGCAGCGGCCGCCGGGCTCCCAGCGGTGCGCGAAGAGCCACGTCTTCGGGTACTCCCAGTCGTCGTCGATGGTGTCGATGGCGAGGCGCGCGACGCGCCGCACGGTGCGCCAGAGCGCCGCCGCGCC
>JAQBQI010000694.1 GCA_028287085.1 Myxococcaceae bacterium | reverse complement strand
CGGCGAGGCCGAGGGCGAGCAGGCCGGCGAGTCCGCGCGGGGCGGCGGCGCCCGGGGCGGCCGAGCAGGAGAGGCCGCGCGCGGAGGTGTCGGTGCCGCTGTAGAAGCCGTCGTCGGTGGCGCAGGGCGGGCGGTTGAGGAGCACGCCGGCCTGGAAGCTGGTCTCGAGCGCGGCGCCCGACGCCGACGACTGGAGCTGGAGGTCGCGGTCGAGGGCGGCGGCGGGCAGGTCGGCGCGCATGCGCGTCACCCACGGGCGCGAGAGGGTCGCGGAGGCGAGGGCCCAGTCGGGGTAGGCGTCGGGGTTGTTGCGGAAGTTGCCGCTGAGGTTGTCGGAGGGCAGCGCGGCCTCGGTGACCCACGCGCGCCCGCTGGAGGGCGCGATCGCCGCGCGGAACATCGCGGCGTAGTTGCTGGTGTTGGTGGCGTAGTCCCAGGAGACGCGGGCGCGGTCGACGAGGGCGTTGGGGAAGTTCATCGCCTCGGAGCGCCCCTCGCTGAAGACGAAGAGCGAGACGCCGACCTTGTCGGCGATGCCCGCGGCGACCATGCGCAGCGGCAGCACCGGCGACGGGGTGGCGAAGCGCACCCGCACCGGCTGCATGGCCTGCACGCCCTCGCCCGGCCGCAGGCGCAGCGCGAGGAAGTCCATGCGCAGGTCGGTGTAGTGCTGGATGACCGGCTGGATGCTCGTCGGGATGGCGTAGTTGTTGGCGCGCAGCCAGGTGGAGAGCGCGTCGGCGTCGGAGCTGCGGAGGGTGACCGTCTGGTAGGGGCCGACGATGGCGGTGCTGATGACCTGCACGCCGCCGTTCTCGAAGGAGCCCGCCGAGGTGGCCGAGTCGCTGGCGGCGAAGAGGCCGCCGCGGCCGGCGCCGGGACAGACCGGCGACGGGGCCGTGACGGTGGGCGCCGTGGTCTGCGCGAGGGTGTCGAAGAAGGCGCCGCTGGCGAGCTCGATCGTCGCGGTGCCCTGGATGGGCAGCACCCACGAGAAGTCTTCGGGGCGGCCCGAGTAGCGGATCTGGTCCCAGAGGATGGACTCGCTGCCGTGGAGGGCCATCACCATGAGGTGGTCGGTGACGACCTGGTTGGTCTCCGACGGGGCGAAGCACCCGCCGCACGCGTCCGCGGCGCGGGGAGCGGCGAGGGTCGGCAGACCGACGGCGGCCACCAGGAAGAGCGCACGGGTCCAGGTCGAGGGGATCATGGGGAGCCTCCGGTGCAATGGATGCTCCAAGCCCGCCGAAAAGACAAACGCGCTGGAATGACGGGGAATGTGCGGGAGGGGGGCTGCGACGGAGTGTGCCACCGCGGCCCGATCCCCGTGCGCGCGCGGCCCGGTCGACGGGGCGGCGCACGGGGATGGGAGGGCGGGCGGAGCGGTCAGCGACCCGAGCGGGTGAAGCCGGCGTAGACGGGGCCGATGACCACCGGGCGGCCGAAGCGGGGGCGGCGCATCGCGTCGTGGCGGGCGCGCATCTCGGCGACGCGGGCGGCCTCGATGCGGGCGGCCTCGATGCGGGCGGCCTCGGCGCGGGCGCGGCCGTAGCCGCCGCGGAACCCGACGGGCTGCACGTACACCGGCTGCGCGATGGGCTGCACGTAGACGGGCTGCGGGTACGCGGAGGGCGCGGCGTACGCGGTGGGCTGGGCGTACGCGGTGGGCTGGGCGTAGACGGGCTGCACCTGCGCGACGGGCTGCGCGCAACCGGCGCCGGGGACGTTCTGCGCCGAGGCGTCGGACGAGGAGAGTCCGACCGCGGCGAAGACGGCGACGAGCGCGGAGCCGAGGACGAAGCGGGACAGGCGGGGAGAGTTCATGTTGGGCCTCCGTGTGGGCAGTGGGAACATCATCCTCGACGCCGCGCCCGCGGCCCTCCCTACGGGACCCCCGAAGTTTTTCTCGGCGGCCGACCCGGTGGTCTATAGGTGGGCCGCGATGAACGACGTCCTGCGCCCGGTGACCACCGCCCCGAAGCCGCTCTCCGTCGCGGAGTTCAACCGCACCGCGCGCGAGTCGCTCGAGCAGCGCTTCGCGGCGGCGGTGTGGGTCGAAGGGGAGATCTCGTCGGCCAAGCTGGTCGCCTCGGGGCACCTCTACTTCGAGCTCAAGGACGAGCGCGAAGACGCCCGCCTCGCGTGCGTGATGTGGAAGGGCAGCCTCGCCCGCGCGAAGGCCAAGATGACCGTCGGGGAGAAGATCCTCCTGCGCGGCAAGCCGACGATCTACCAGCCGCGCGGGTCGTTCCAGTTCGTGGGCGAGGCGGCGACGGCGGCGGGCGCGGGCGCGGCGGCGGCGGCCTTCGAGGCGCTGAAGGAGAAGCTCCGCGCCGAGGGGCTCTTCGACGACGCGCGCAAGCGCTCGCTGCCCCGCTACCCCCGCGTCATCGGCGTCGTCACCTCGCCCTCCGGCGCCGCCCTCCAGGACGTCCTCAAGGAACTCTTCCGCCGCTGGCCCGTGCGCGTGATCGTCTCGCCCACGCTGGTGCAGGGCGCCGAGGCCCCCGGCCAGATCGCCCGCGCCATCGCGCTCGTGCAGCGGGTGCGCGCGCTCGACGTGCTCATCGTCGGCCGCGGCGGCGGCGCCAGCGAGGACCTCGCCGCCTTCAACGACGAGCGCGTCGCGCGCGCCATCGCCGGCTGCCGCGTGCCCGTCGTCTCCGCGGTGGGCCACCAGGTCGACCACACCCTCGCCGACCTCGTCGCCGACCTGCGCGCCGCCACGCCCACCGCCGCCGCGACGCTCTGCACCCCCGAGCTCGAGGTCGAGCGCGACGGCCTCGAAGACTTCCGCCGCCGCCTGCGCAGCGCGCTCGGCGGCAAGATCAGCGCGCTCAACCTCCGGCTCCACAAGCTCCAGCCGCGCGACCCGCGGCGCGCCATCGCCGACCGGCGCCAGCGCCTCGACGGCCTGCTCGAGCGCGCCGAGGAGGCCCTGCGCCGGCGCATCACGCTCCAGCGCCGCGCCCTCGCCCACGCCGACGTCAGCCTCGCGGGCAACCACCCCCGGGTGCGCCTCACGAAGCACCGCGCCACGCTCGAGCGCCTCGCCGCCCGCATGGCGCCCGCCGTGAAGCGCCAGCAGCTCGCGCGCCTCCAGCGCCTCGCCGACCTGCACGGCCGCCTCGGGCGCGCCGCGCGCAAGCTGCTCGACCGGCGCTCGCACGCGCTCGGCCTCGCCGCGGGCAAGCTCGACGCGCTCTCGCCGGTGAAGATCCTGGCGCGCGGCTACGGCGTGGCGCTGCACGACGGCAAGGCGCTCGTCGACGCGAGCACCGTGGCGCCGGGCGACAGCATCCACCTGCGCCTCGACCGCGGCACCCTCGACGCCACCGTCACGCGCGTCGGGACGTGACCGCGCGCCTCGCCCTGCTCGGCCACCCGGTGGCCCACTCGCGCTCGCCCGCGATGATGGCCGCGGCCTTCCGCGCGCTCGCCCTCGACGCCACCTACGAGGCCCGCGACACGCCACCCGGCACGCTCGACGCCGCCCTCGCCGCGCTCTGGGACGAGGGCTTCGTCGGGGCCAACGTGACGGTCCCGTGGAAGGCCGCGGTGCGCGCCTCGCTGCGCGCGGTCGACGCCGTGGCCGACCGCTGCGGCGCGGTGAACACCCTCGTTCGCAGCACCGACGGCTTCGTCGGCACCAACACCGACGTGGCGGGCTTCACCCGCGCGGTGCTCGACG
>JAQBQI010000666.1 GCA_028287085.1 Myxococcaceae bacterium | reverse complement strand
TACGCCTGCGACGCGGGCTTCGCCGACTGCGACGGCGTCGCCGCCAACGGCTGCGAGGTCGCACTCGCGAGCGACGCCGCCCACTGCGGGGCTTGCGGGGCGGCGTGCTCCGTCGCCAACGCCGCCGCGACCTGCGCGGCCGGCGCGTGCACGATCGGGGCGTGCAACCCGGGCTTCGGCGACTGCGACGGCGCCGCCGCGAACGGCTGCGAGACGAACCTCCTCGCGTCGGCGACCCGCTGCGGGCGGTGCGACAACGCGTGTCCGACGGGGTCGTCGTGCGCGGCGGGCGCGTGCGGGAGCGCGACGGACGCCGACCTCTCGGTGGGCCTCCTGCACGCCTGCGCGCGGCGGTCGAACGGGACGGCGGTGTGCTGGGGCTACAACGGGTACGGGCAGCTCGGCGACGGCACGACGACGACGGCGCTCGCGCCCGTGAGCGTGCGCGGTCTGGGCGACGCGACGACGCTGGCCGCGGGCTCCGAGCACACCTGCGCGCTCCGCTCGAACGGCTCCGTCGCCTGCTGGGGACGCGGCACCTACGGCGGGCTCGGCAACGGCTCGACCGTGAGCTCCGCGGTGCCCGTGGCCGTGACGGCGCTCTCCGACGCGGTGCAGGTCGCCGTCGGCGGCGCGCACGCCTGCGCGCTGCGCTCGTCGGGCTCGGTCGTGTGCTGGGGCGCCAACACCAGGGGACAGCTCGGCAACGGCTCGATGACCAACTCCGCCGTCCCGGTGGCCGTGGCGGGGCTGACCGACGCGACGCAGATCAGCGCCGGCGCGCTGCACAACTGCGCCCGGAGGGCGTCGGGCGCGGTCGTGTGCTGGGGCCTCAACCGCGAGGGAGGGCTCGGCAACGACACCACCGCGGACTCGAACGTTCCGGTGGCGGTCGTGGGCCTGACGGACGCGGTGCAGGTGTCGGCCGCGAACGAGTTCACGTGCGCCTTGCGCGCGGGCGGCACGGTCGCGTGTTGGGGCTTCAACATCTACGGCCAGCTCGGGAACAACGCGACGATGAACTCGCGGGTGCCGGTCGCGGTCGCCGGCCTGGCGGGCGCGGTGCAGGTCGCCGGAGGCGGCTACCACGCGTGCGCGCGGCGCGCCTCCGGCACGGTGGTGTGCTGGGGCCAGAACCTCTACGGCGCGTTGGGCGACGGCACGACCACGAACGCCCGCACCTTCGTGTCGGTGCCGGGACTCACGGACGTGACGCAGCTCTCCGCGGGCGGCTACGTCACGTGCGCCCGACACGCCTCGGGCGCCGTCACGTGCAGCGGCTCCAACACCGGCGGGCAGGTCGGCGACGGGACGAGCACGAACCGCCTCGTCCCGACGCCCGTCCTCGGACTGCCCTGACGGCGGGGCGCTCCGCGGGCCGAGCCCCGACTCCGCCCGAGCATGGTCCGCTCCGAGGCGTCCGGCGCGCCGATCGCCCGGTCAGGGCATGCGGGAGAAGACGGCGCTCTTGCCCTGCGTGGCGCTGATGAGCACGAGCCCGTTGGGCACGACCGCGTAGTGGTCGAACTCCAGGTTGCCCGCGCGGGGGCAGCTCACGACGATCGCCATGGTGCCGTCGGGGCCGAAGCGGACGGTGCCGCTCAGCGCCGTGGAGGGCTCGCCGTTGCGGCTGAAGACCATCTCGAGGTGCGTCCCCTCGATGCGGACGAGGGTGCGGCGGGTGGCGTCGTGCGCGCCCGGGACGTGCCACTCGTAGGCGGAGAGCAGGTACGTCCCGTCGGCGACGACTTCGGGCGCCGCGGGCGGGAGCGGGGTCGCGACGGTCGTCTCGGTGACCGCCGGGGTCTGGGCGTCGACCGAGAGGGACGAGCACGCGGCGGGCGCGGCGGGAGAGGCGGGCGCCAGCACGCCCGTGACGGGCTCGTCGATGGTGGGCTCGCGGCACGTCACGGGCCCGGGCGCGGTGGGCGCGGGGCAGTAGAAGATCGGCCCCGACGAGGTGCCGAAGATGCTCGTGGTGTGAACGGAGTACCAGACGTCGCCGGTCGACGTGGTCGTGCCCCCCGACCCGTTGGCGACGGAGGCGCAGCCCGCCGCGAGGCACAGGGCGAACCCGAGGGCGGCCCTCATCGGACCACCTGACGGACGTGCCAGCAGCGCGGGTGGTCGCCCGCCGCGTCGCAGTTGAGCACCTCGCCGTCGCGCGACACGAAGGCCCGCCCGTTCACCGTGGGGTGCACGACGTACCACGAGCTGCAGCCCGAAACCCCCGCCAGGGCGAGTGCCGCCCAGAACATCAACCGTCGCGCCGACTGCATGACACCGCTCCCTGCGCGGGCGAACCGGGCGTGCCGACCTTCCGGTCGCCCCTCGCAGACTCGCGCTTCCCGGCAGGCGACCACGGACGTGCGCGGGGCTCCAAGAAAGGAGCACTCAAGCGGGCGAACGAGGCCACGGCAGCGTCGATCGCCCCGCCTCAGGTTCCCGCCGCGGGCAAGGGTTGCGTGACGCGCTTCGCCCTGGGCGACGGGGTTCTCGCCCGCTACTCGCGTGCCTCGCAGGAGTTGCGGACGTGTTCGCTCGTCGCCGCGCCCGGCACTCGCGGTCGTCTTCGTCGGAAGCTGGCCGACACCGTCGTGGCGTCCGCGCTCGCCGGCGTCGCCCTCGCCCGGCTCGGTGCCGGCATGCTCCCATCCCACAGGTCGTCCGCAGCTCCGATCCGCCAAGGCCTCGGTCCCCTCTCCGCCGCGGCCGCCCGCCTGCCCCGGGCGGGCGGCGCTCGTGGATGTCCCGACGATGCTGCTGGCGGCGGTGAGCGCGGTGTCGCTCGGGCGCGGGAAGGTCAAGCCGAGGGAGCCTCATCGAGAGCGCGGCAGGTTGTCGCCTCACCCGAGGTGCGCCCCGATCGCGGTCGACGGTCGAGCGACGACGCAGCGGAACCCCACGACGTTGAGCCACGCGGACGGCACCTCGTTGGGACGGGGCGAGGAGCGGCGGGCGTCGCTTCGCCCCGATCAGGGCAAGTCTCGTAGGCGTCATTGGGGCGACGATGTGCGTGGAGCGCGATCAACCATGCTTCGACCCGCTCGGGGCGTAGCTCCCGGATGGCTTGCGAGACATCTCCCGGGCCCACTCCGTGATCCGCCTCCACGCGTACACACGGATTCGGCGCTTCTTCGCGTGAGAGAGGCGTTCGAGCGCCGCGTAGGCGTCGGCCGTCCCGATATCGGCCAAAGCCCAGGTGCACTTGCGCGCCAAGGCCGCGGAGTTGTCGTGCGCGAGGTGTGCGCGGCTCGCCAGCGCGACCCGCTCGAGCGCCGTCACCGCATGGGCCAGGCTCAACCCTTCACATCCCCTGCGGCGAGGTACTCGCGAGGCGCAGGTGCACTTCCGCAGGAGGCGCGCCTCGGGCTGCCGTCGCGCCGCCGGAGCGATTGCAAGCGGTCCGTCCGGCGCGTAGCTTCCCGTCGGAAAGTCGGGGCGGGAGGGCGAATTTGTCGACGAGCGTCACAGAGACGGCGGGGGTCGAGGGCGACGATCCGCTCAAGCCCGGGGCGATGTTCGGTCGCTACGCGATCGTGCGCAGGATCGGCAAGGGCGGCATGGGGGCGGTCTACGAGGCGACGCACGTCGACCTCCAGAAGCGCGTGGCCCTGAAGACCCTCCACCCCGAGTACGCGCGCGATCCGGCCATCCGGGCGCGGTTCCTCCAGGAGGGGAAGGCCGCCTCGCGGCTGCGGCATCCGCACGTCGTCGACGTCTCGGACTTCGGGCTGCAGGACGGCAACGCCTACCTGGTGATGGAGTACCTCGAGGGCGAAGGGCTCGACGCCCTCCTCGAGCGCGAGGGGGCGCTGGAGGTCACCGCCATCGCGGAGATCCTCCTGCCGATCTGCTCGGCCGTGTCGGCGGCCCACGGCGTGGGGATCGTGCACCGCGACCTCAAGCCCGAGAACATCTTCCTCGCCCGCAATGCCCTCGGCCAGACGCTGCCCAAGGTGCTCGACTTCGGCATCTCCAAGCTCGACGACCCGGCGGCGGGCTTCGCGCGCACGGGATCGTCCGCCCTCCTCGGGACGCCGTACTACATGTCCCCGGAGCAGGCCCAGGGGGCCAATCGCGTCGACGCCCGCAGCGACCAGTACGCGCTGGGCGTGATCCTGTACGAGTGCGCGACGGGGCAGAAGCCCTTCGACGCCGAGGCGCTGTTCGCGCTGCTCAAGCGCGTGGTGGAGGGCGACGCGCCGGCGCCGCGGTCCCTCCGGGCCGAGCTCCCCGCGGCCTTCGAGCGCATGATCGTGCGGGCGATGCGCGTCGAGCCGGGCGACCGGTTCTCGTCCGTGGAGGCGCTCGCGGCCGAGCTCGTGACCTTCGCGGGCGCCCCCGCCCGCACGACCTGGGAGCCGCTGCTCGCGCGCGCCTCGGCGCCCCCCGCCGCGCCGGGCGACCG
>JAQBQI010000508.1 GCA_028287085.1 Myxococcaceae bacterium | reverse complement strand
GCGTCTCGCCGGGGCGCAGCGCGGTGGTGAGCGTCACCTCGCGGCGACGGCCGTCGCGCACCGTGGTCACCACGAGCCGCTCGCCGGGCGAGCGCGTCGCCAGCAGCCGGGCCATGTCGTTGCTGCCGTGCACCGGGCGCCCGTCGACGGCGACCACCACGTCGGAGGGGCGCAGGCCCGCCGCCGCCGCCGGGCTCGACGGGATCACCACGCTCACCAGCGCACCGGTGCCGGGCGCGCCGAAGGAGGCGAGGTCGGGGGTGAGGTCCTGGGTGTCGAGGCCCGTCCAGGCGCGGGTGACGCGGCCGCTGGCGAGCACCTGCCGCACGACCTGCTGCACGAGCCGCGACGAGACGGCGAAGCCGATGCCCTGGCCGCGGCCCACGACGAGGGTGTTGATGCCGAGCACCTCGCCGCGGAGGTTGACCAGCGCGCCGCCCGAGTTGCCCGGGTTGATGCTCGCGTCGGTCTGGAGGTAGTCCTCGACCTCGTTCATGCCGAGGCCGCCGCGGCCGGTGGCAGAGATCACCCCGTGGGTGACGGTGGCCTCGAGGCCGAAGGGCGCGCCGATGGCCAGCACCCACTCGCCCACCCGCGCGGCGTCGCTGTCGCCGAAGCCCGCCGTCGGCAAGCCCCGCGCGTCGATCTTCACCACGGCGAGGTCGGCCGAGGGGTCGCTGCCGAGCACGCGGCCCGCGAAGGTGCGCCCGTCGCGGAGGTGCACCTGGATGCGCGTCGCGCCCTCCACCACGTGGTGGTTGGTCACGATCACCCCGTCGTCGCGGAGGATCACCCCCGACCCGCTGCCGTGCCGCCGCTGCGTCTCCTCGGGGGGCGCGCCCCAGAAGCCCGGGGCGTTGTAGAGCATCGCGTCGGGCCGCCGCGCGGCCTCGACGTAGATGGTCACGACCGCGGGCAGCGTGCGCGACGCGACCTCGCTGAAGACGCGCCCGAGGTTGATCGCCGAGTCGACCGACGCGGGCGGCGGCGGCGCCGCGCGGGGCTGCGCGCCGAGCGACGCGCCGACGAGGGTGAGCGCGAGGGAGACGGGGAGGGTCGATCGCCAGCGCATGGAGAGGGGGAGCCTACGACGGCGGCGGCGTGGTGGCTGCCTCCGACAGCAGGGCCTACGGGATGGGGGTGAAGCGGACGCGGTTGTTGCTGATCGCGACGCAGTCGTTGGGGTCGGTGCAGGGGCTGACGGCCTGGGTGCCGTCGGGGCTCTCGAGCCCGACGGTGTTGGACTCCACCGACGCCATGGCGGCGTAGGCGAACTCGATCACGCCGCTGCCCTCGTGCACGATGACCTCGTAGTTGAGGGAGTTGGTCGCCGCGTAGTAGCGGGTGTCGACCCACTGCGCGACCCAGCTGCGGGCGGGCGCGGCGCCGACCGTCGCCACGCAGACGCCCGACGACCGCATGACCTGGTCGGCCCACTGCGGCGCGATCACGCCGTTGGGCGTGGCCGTCCTCGGGATCATCCCCTGGGTGGTGACCAGGCCCGCAGCGCCGTTGATCACGACGGCGCCGTTGGTCGAGACCGCCATCGGGGTGCCCGCCGCGAGGGCGGTGCCCCACCAGTGCGTGGCGAAGGGCACGTTCGCGACGACGGCCTGGTCGTCCTGGAAGGTGAGGATGCGCTGCGAGCCCGGCGCGCTGCACGCGTCGATGTACGCGATGCCCGCGGGCGCGCCGTCGACCGAGTAGTGCGGCCCGCCGCCGCACGCGCCGGCGATGCACCACTGCCCGCCGATGCAGGCGCGCCCGCACGTGCCGCAGTTGCTGGAGTCGCTGGTCGTGTCGACGCAGCTGCCGCCGCAGAGCGCCTGCCCCGCGGGGCACGCGACGCCGCACACGCCCGCCACGCAGGTCTGGCCCGCGGCGCAGGCGCGGCCGCACATGCCGCAGTTGGTGGCGCTGGTCTGGAGGTTGACGCAGCTCCCCGCGCAGGTGGTGTCGATGGGCCGGCACGGGAGCGTCGTCGGCACCGTGATCGTGGCGTCGCAGTAGCCCGCGACCTCGCCCAGCCCGGCGCGAAACTGCGACGCGTCCTCGGTGTGGAAGTACCAGCGCCGCCAGAGCGGCGAGACGGTGAACGAGCACATGTCCGAGAGCGCCGTGAAGGTCGCGAGCGGGGCGACGGTGCCCTCGGGCACGCGCATGCGGGCGATGGCCGTCGGGCTCTGCACGTAGTCGACGTAGAGCGCGTTGCCAAAGAACTCCGCGACGCCCCAGATCGCCCAGTTCTCGCAGGCCGCGCGCACGGTCGGGAGCGCCACCGGGCCGAGGTCGATGACCGCGCCGCTCGGCAGGCTGACGTGCCACGCGCGGCCGCCGCCGAGCAGCACGATGCGCTCGTAGCCCGAGAAGATCCCAACGCTGCCGGTGGCCGGCAGGGGGATGGGCTGCGAGAGGTTGACCAGCCCCGAGGTGAGCCCGCCGGTGGTGGGGTTGAGCTCCATCAGCGTGGTGACGGTGCCGCCCGTCTGGGTGAGCGGCGCCGAGCCGATGGCCAGCGTGTAGAGGGTGCCCGTCGCGAGGTTGCTCACGAGCGCGTCGTAGGTGCGGCCGACCGACTCGCCCACGAGGCTCTGCAGGTCGAAGCGCCCGGTGCTCGTGTCGCCCGAGTAGAAGAGCCGGTCGTTGGAGACCGCGATGCCGCCGCGGTCGTCGCCCGTGACCGCGGCGTGCTCGACCGTGTTGCAGTTGCTCGCCGAGAGCGCGACCTGGAAGGTCGACCCCGGGATGACCCCGCCGACGCAGGCGCCCGCGAGGCAGCGGGCCCCCGTGGCGCAGGCCCGCGGGCACGACCCGCAGTGGGCCGCGTCGGTCTGGGTGTTCACGCACGCCCCGCCGCAGGCCACGGTCGGCGCGGTGCAGACGAGGGTGCAGACGCCCGCCACGCACGACTGCCCGGTGGCGCAGGTGCGCCCGCAGCCGCCGCAGTGCGCCGCGGTGATCCGGGTGTCTACGCAGGGCCCCGCGCCGCACTCGCTCAGCGGCGCCGCGCAGCGCGGCCCCGTGTCGGCGGGTCCCGTGTCGAAGCCCACGTCGACCGGACCGCCGCCCACGTCGACCGGACCGCCGCCCACGTCGACGGGCGCGACGGGGACGTCTTCGGGCGCCACCGGCACGTCCTCGGGCTCGCCCGCGTCGGGCGGATCGACCACGGGCGTGTCCTCGCCGCCGACGGCGCCGGTGTCCTCGGGCGCGAGCTTCACGTCGGGGTCGCCGGCGTCGACGCCGGGGTCGCCGCGGTCGACCGGCGCCTGGGCATCGTTGCCGCCGTCGGCCAATTGCTGGGCGCACGAGAGGGGGAGGAGCGCGAGGCAGAAGGCGAGTCCACGCAGGTTGGTCCGTCGGTCCATGTCGCGCGCGAAACTATCGCGAAACCGTGGAAAGTACATGACTCCCCTCCCCCCGCCGTCAGATCGCAACCCGCGACGGAACTTCCCCCTTGGGTCCGCTGTCGAGGGGAACGGCGGCCCCGCCCGACCGGTCGACGGTCGCGCGCTGGTGCTGCCTCCGAGGAGGTTCCCGTGTCGATGTTGCAGCACTTCCGTGAGGGTGGTTGGGGGATGTTTCCGACGCTGGGCTTCGGCCTGCTCATGCTCGCCGTGGCCGCCCGCTACGCGCTGCGCCCCGAGCGCCGCTTCGTGCCGCTGCTGCTCGGCCTCGGCACCGTCACCCTCGCGAGCGGCCTGCTCGGCTTCGTCACGGGCCTGATGGCGACCTTCCAGTACATCGGGGCAGTGCCCGCCGATCGGCGCTACGTCGCCCTCATCGGCATCGGCGAGTCGCTCAACAACGTCGCCTTCTCGCTGGTCTTCGTGGTGCTCGCCGCGCTCGCCGCGTCCTTCGGCGCGTGGCGATTGACCCGCGAACCGCTGCCGACGGGCTGAGGCCCTCGCGCTTCTCCACCTCTCCGCGAGGGCGCATTCCGCTGGGGTCGCTGGGGTTCGGGCGTTGGCCCTCACCCCAGGCAATAACAGGTCGGCGCCCCGGGCACTGCCCGGGGCTGTCGGA
>JAQBQI010000449.1 GCA_028287085.1 Myxococcaceae bacterium | reverse complement strand
CGCCGGCATCGCCGCGTCGCGCGCCGCCGCCGCCGGGGGCGGCGCCGGTCGCGCCGGCGGATCCTTCTCGCAGCCCGTCACCACAGCCAGCGCCGCGAGGGCGCCCGTCACCACGGTCCGCGTCACGGGTTCTGCTCGCGGAGCCCGAGCTCCTTCATCTTGATCTGCAGGCTCTTGCGCGAAATCTTCAGCAGCCGCGCCGCCTGCGTGACGTTGGTGTTCGTCTGGTCGAGGGCCTTCATGATCAGGTCGCGCTCGAGGGCCCGCGTGCGCTCGCGCACCACGCCCTTCAACCCGCCGGCCGCGTTGGGGTCGCCGTCGTCGTCGTCGTCCGCGCCGCCCGCCCCCGCGCCCGAACCCGCCGTGCTGCGCACCTCGGTGGAGAGGTCGCGCAGCCGGATCGTGTTGTCGTCGGCCAGCAGCACGCAGCGCTCGATGACGTTCTCGAGCTCGCGGATGTTGCCCGGCCAGCCGTAGGCCAGCAGGGCGTCGCGCGCCTCGGCCGAGAGCTGGCTCACCGGCTTCTTGAAGCGACCCGCGTACACGCCGAGGAAGTGCTCGACCAGCAGCGGAATGTCGCCGCGCCGCTCGCGCAGCGGCGGCAGGTGGATCGGCACCACGTTGAGCCGGTAGTAGAGGTCCTCGCGGAAGCGGCCCGCGGCGATCTCCTTCTTCAGCTCGCGGTTGCTCGCCGCGATCAGCCGCACGTCGACCGTGATCGGCTTGATGCCGCCCACCCGGTCGATCTCGCCCTCCTGGATGGCCCGCAGGAGCTTCACCTGCATCTCCACCGGGATCTCGCCGATCTCGTCGAGGAAGAGCGTGCCGGCGTGCGCGAGCTCGAAGCGCCCGGGCTTGCTGTTGACCGCGCCGGTGAAGCTCCCGCGCTCGTAGCCGAAGAGCTCGGCCTCCATCAGGTCGCGCGGGATCGCCCCGCAGTTCACCCGGATGAAGGGCTTGTCCTTGCGCGAGCTGTTCTCGTGCAGGGCGCGCGCGATGAGCTCCTTGCCGGTGCCCGACTCGCCGCTGATGAGCACCGTCGCCGTCGTGTCGGCGACCTTGTCGAGGATGCCGTACACGTCGACCATCGCCGGGTCGTTGGAGATGATCTTGTAGCGCCCCTTGCCGAGGCCCTCGATCTGCACGTCGCGGGTGCGCAGCTCGCTCGTGCGCAGCGCCTTGGTGATCACGTTGCGCAGCTCGGCCAGGTCGAAGGGCTTGGCCACGAAGTCGAAGGCCCCGAGGCGCATCGCCTCGACCGCGATGTCGATCGTCCCGTAGGCCGTGATCATGATCACCGGGAGGTCGGCGCAGTGCTCCTGGCAGTACCGCAGCACCGCCATGCCGTCGATCGTGCCCATGCGCAGGTCGGTCACCACCGCGTCGATGTGGTGCTCCTTCAGCGCCTCGATGGCCTGGGCCCCGTCGCCCACCTCGTGCACGTCGTAGCCGTCCGCCTGCAATTGGGCCGACACCACGCGGCGGATGTTCGCCTCGTCGTCGGCCACCAGAATCTGTTTCCTACCGCCCAGCATGATGCGCGGACTCTAACCCATCTCCCCGCCGCACCCCTCTATCCGGCGTTGGTCCCATCCGTGCTCTGCTCCCGGGCATGCACCGCCCCGCCGCCCCTTCGCTCACCCTCGCCCTCGCCGCCGCCCTCGCCGCCTGCGCGGGAGAAGTCGTCTCCGCGCCCGCCGACGCCCGGGTCTCCGCCGACGCCGACGAGGTGGGCCGCGATGTGCCAGCCGACGCCGGCAGCGACACGCCCGTCGCCCTCGACGTTCCCTCCGACCGCGGCGCCTCGCTCGACGACGTCGCCCCCGTCGACGTCCCCGCCGTCGACGTCGCCCCCATCGACGGCGGCACCTCCCTCGCCTGCCTCACCGGCGGAACGCCCCCGCCCCGCGTCTGCGCCCCCGCCCTCTGCGGCAACGGCCGCGTCGACGCGTGCCCGCAGTGCATGCCCTGCTCCGGCGGCGGCGGCGGGCCGGGCGGCAGCCCCCCCTTCCGCGACGCGGGCGTGTGCTGCACCGACCAGCCCGAGGAGTGCGACGGCGACGCCCTCGGCGGCGCCACCTGCGCCTCGCTCGGCTACGCCGGCGGCGACCTCCGCTGCGGCGAATGGTGCGGCCGCGACACGCGCAGCTGCGACGCCTGCGCGGTCAGCGCGCATACCCGGTCGTGTATTCGCGCCGACGTCGCGGGCGTCGCGCCGACGGCCCTCGCGCTCGCCACGAGCGGCGACGAGATCGGCGTGGCGTGGGCCAGCGACGACAACCACGCGGTGCACTTCGCGCGCTACAGCCGCGCGCTGGTGAAGCTCTCCGAGCGCGACTGCCTCGGCGTCGGCGACGCCCGCGGCGTGGCCCTGAGCGCCGTCGAGGGCGGCTGGATCGTCGCGGTCGGCACGGAGGCCGGGACGCGGGTGGTTCCGCTCGCGGCCGACGGGAGCAACCGCGGCGCGGGCTCGCTGTTCGCGGGCGCGGTGATGCCGATGCTGGCCGCGCGCCCCGCGGGCGGACCATTGCTCGTCGGCACCCGCGGAGGGGTCGTGACGGCGGTGGTGCTGCGCGCCGACGGCACGCTCGCCAGCGCGGCGCAGGCGCTCATCACCGAGGAGACCGAGGCGGGCTACGGGTCGGCGGTCTGGGTGGGCGACGGCTGGCTGGTCGCGTC
>JAQBQI010000418.1 GCA_028287085.1 Myxococcaceae bacterium | reverse complement strand
GGCCGTTCCGTCGGCGAGCGCGACGCACGCGTGCGCGGCGCCGAGCGCGAGCTGGGTGATGGGCGTCGGGGCGGCGGGCGCGTCGCGGGGAGGCCCGGCGTCGGGGAAGGTGACGGCATCGGACGGGTCGGCGGTCGCGTCGGGCGGGAGGACGCTGGCCTCGGGGGCGGGCCTCGCGCCGTCGAGCGGGCCCGCGTCGTTCGACGAGACCAGGGCGGCGCAGGCCGGAAGGAACACCACCGCGAACAGGCCGAACGCCCGATGCCGATAGGACGAGCCCCTCATGATGGGGGGAGCGTATCGCAGGCGCGGGGCGAGCGGAGCGCGGGGCGTTCAGCCCGCGAGGACGTGCTTCGCGATGATCATGCGCTGCACCTCGCTGGTGCCCTCGCCGATCTCGCAGAGCTTGGCGTCGCGGAGGTGCCGCTCGACCGGGAACTCCCGGGTGTACCCGTAGCCGCCGTGCACCTGGAGCGAGCGGTTGCACACGCGGCTGCCGACCTCGCTCGCGAAGAGCTTGGCCGTCGAGGCCTCGAGCGAGTAGCGCGCGCCGCTGTCGGCGAGCACGGCCGCCCGGTAGACCAGCAGGCGGGCGGCGTCGAGCTCGGTGCGCGAGTCGGCCAGCATCCACTGGATCGCCTGGAACTCCGCGATCGGCTTGCCGAACTGCTGGCGGTCTTTCGCGTACTTCACGGCGGCCTCGAGGGCGCCCTCACCCAGTCCGAGCGACAGCGCGCCGATGGAGACGCGGCCGCGGTCGAGGATGCCGAGGGTGTCGATGAAGCCCTGGTTGAGCTCGCCCACCCGCTGCTCGTCGGAGATGTAGCAGTCCTCGAAGGTGAGCTCGACGGTGTCGCTCGAGCGCATGCCCATCTTCTCGAGGTGCTTGCTCGCGCGAAATCCGGGCGTGCCGTGCTCGACCACGAAGGCCGTGATGCCCTTCTGCTTGCGCGAGGCGTCGGTCGACGCGAGCACCACGCAGAAGCCCCCGACGGAGCCCTGCGTGATGAACATCTTGGTGCCGTTGAGCACCCAGCCTTCGCCCTGGCGCACGGCCGTCGTGCGCATGCCCGCCGCGTCGGAGCCGGAGCCCGGCTCGGTCAGCGCCCAGGCCGCGAGCCACTCGCCCGTGACGGCCTTCGGTAAGTACTTCTGCTTCTGCGCCTCGCTGCCGAAGCGGAGGATGTGGCCCGTGCCGAGGCCGTTGTGCGAGGCGATGGTGAGCGCGAGCGAGCCGTCGAACTTGGCGATCTCCTCGACGATCATCGCGTAGGCGAGGGTGTCGAGGCCGCTGCCGCCGTAGGCCTCGGGGATGCGGATGCCCAGCAGGCCGAGCTCGGCCAGGTGGGGGATGAGCTCGGAGGGGAAGCGCTCCTCGTCGTCCCAGCGGCGCGCGTTGGGCGCCACGTGGCGGAGGCAGAAGTCGCGCACGCTGCGCTGGATCTCGCGGTGGCTCTCGGGGAGGTCGAAGTTCATGGCTGGCGTTTCGGTCTCCGAACGGCGGCGTTCGTGGGGGGTGTGGACGGGGGGCGAGAAGGCTCAGGCGGCGTTGCGGGGCTTCACCGAGTCGTGCACCCAGCGCACGATCTCCCCGAGCGTGGCGCCCGGCGTGAAGACCTTGGAGACGCCCGCCTTGGCGAGGCGCTCGAAGTCCTCGTCGGGGATGATGCCCCCGCCGAAGACCTGGATGTCGTCGGCGCCGCGGTTGCGCAGCGCCGCGATGACCGCGGGGAAGAGCGTGTTGTGGGCGCCCGACATGATCGACAGGCCGACCGCGTCGACGTCTTCCTGCACGGCCGCGGCGGCGATCATCTCCGGGGTCTGGTGCAGGCCCGTGTAGATGACCTCGAAGCCGGCGTCGCGCAGGGCGCGGGCGACGACCTTCGCGCCGCGGTCGTGGCCGTCGAGGCCGGGCTTCGCAACGAGGATCCGCGCCGTTCGGTCGCTCATGGTGGACGTCGGTCTACCGACACGAGGCGCACGGGGTCAAGCGCCGCGCGCGACTCCCATGCGCCGCGCGAGGAAGGGCGCCGTCGGGGTGTCCATCGCCGCGAGGTCCGCCGGGGACGCCGCGGCGACGACGCGCCCGCCGCCGTCGCCCCCGTCGGGGCCGAGCTCGATGACGTGGTCGGCCCGCGCGATCACGTCGAGGTGGTGCTCCACGCAGATCACCGTATTGCCCTCGGAAACGAGCCGTTCGAGCAGGGTCAGCAGCACGTCGACGTCGCTCGCGTGCAGCCCCGAGGTGGGCTCGTCGAGGAGGTACACGGTGCGCATCCGCCCCCGGCGCGACAGCTCGGTCGCGAGCCGCACGCGCTGCGCCTCGCCGCCCGAGAGCGTCGTCACCGGCTGCCCCAGCCGGAGATAGCCGAGGCCCACGTCGCGGAGGCCGAGCAGCAGGTCGCGGGCCTTCGGGATGGCCTCGAGCACCGGGATGGCCTCGTCGACGGTCATCGCCAGCAGGTCGGCGATCGACCAGCCGCGGAACTTCACCTGGAGGGTCTCGGGCTCGTAGCGCGCGCCGTCGCACAGGTCGCACGGCAGGGCGACGTCGGGGAGGAAGTCCATCCCGACGCGGATGACCCCGGCCCCCTGGCAGCGCTCGCAGCGGCCGCCCTTGAGGTTGAAGCTGAAGCGCGCGGCGTTGAAGCCCCGGGCCTTCGCCTCGGGCATCGCCGCGAAGAGGGTGCGCAGCTCGCTCAGGAGCCCAACCGCCGAGGCGGGCACCGAGCGGGGCGAGCGGCCGAGGGGACGGGCATCGACCATCACCACGCGCTCGATGCCGGCAGTTCCGTCGAGCCCGCGGAGGGGAACGTCGGGCGGGGGTGTCCCATCGACCTTCGATCGCAGCCACGGGGCCAAGGTGCCCAGGATCAAAGAACTCTTCCCGCTCCCGGAGACCCCCGTCACCACGGTCAGGGTCCCGAGGGGGATGGTGACGGTGACGTCCTTCAGGGTGTGGAGGGAGGCCCCGCGGAGGGTGAGCGCTCCGCTCGGCGCGTGGGGCGCGCGCGGTCGGAGGGGGCGGGTCGCGGCGGTCATCCACGGGCCGGTCACGCTCGCCGGATTACCTGGGAGTGTACCCGGCGCTCCCTCCGCGACGACGCGACCGCCGCGGGCGCCGGCGCCCGGACCCATGTCGACGACGTGGTCGGCGGCGGCGATGACGTCGAGGTCGTGCTCGACGAGCACCACGGCGTTGCCGCGCGCGAGCAGGTCGCGGATGGCCGCCGTGAGCCGGTCGACGTCGCGGGGGTGCAGGCCGAGCGTGGGCTCGTCGAGGACGTAGGTGACGCCGCTGAGGCCGCCGCCGAGCTGCGCCGCGAGCCGCGCCCGCTGAAACTCCCCGTTGGAGAGCGTGCGCGCGGGCCGGTCGAGGGACACGTAGTCGAGCCCGGCGCGCTGGAGGTACCCGAGCCGCCCGAGCGCCTCGGCGCGCAGCTCGTCGGCGACCGGGGCCAGCGCGCCCGTGAAGGCGAGGCCCCGGAGGAAGGCGTCGAGCGCGGCGACGGAGAGCGCCGCGATGGCCGCGATGGAGCGGCCCTCGATGGAGAAGGCCAGCGCCTCGGGGCGCAGGCGCGCGCCGCCGCAGCGGGGGCACGGCACGGTGGCCTCCCAGCGCAGGTCGGCGACGGTTTCCTCGGGCTCCTCCTTGCCCTTGCTGGCCGGGCTTCGCGCGGAGGCGTCGAGCAGCCCGGGGGCGTCGTCGTCGCCGAGCAGCACCCACTCGCGCGACTCGGGCGGGAGCGTGTCCCACGGGCGGTCGAGGTCGACGCCGGCCGCGGTCGCCAGGGCGCTCCACGCTTCGGGCACCTTCTTCCCGAGCAGCGCCGCGAGCGCCCCGCCGCGGATCGACTTCGCGCGGTCGATGGCCACCTCCGACTCGCGCGAGAGGCGGGTGGTGCCGAGCCCCCGGCACTCGGGGCAGGCGCCCTTCACGCTGTTGAAGGAGAAGAGCGCGGGCTCGGGCGATGGCAGCACCGTGCCGCACTGGACGCAGACGAAGCGGTCGCTGCGCAGCCAGGCGTCGCCCTCGACCGGAACCAGCCGCACGACCCCGCCCGCCTGGCGCATCGCGAGCTCGACCGCCTCCTGGATGCGCCCGCGCGCGCCTCCCTTCACCACCACGCGGTCGATCACGAGGTCGATGTCGTGGGGGCGCTTGGGGTCGAGCGCGAGCTCGTCGCCGAGGTCGTGGTCGACGCCGTCGACGCGGGCGCGCACGAAGCCCTCCTTGCGCCACGCGAGCCAGCGCGCGCCCTGGTCGCCGAGGGCGGCCCGCACCACCGGGGCGTGGATGCTGAGGCGCCTCCCCTCGCCCAGGGCCATCACCTCGGCGACGATCTCGGCGGGGTGGGTCGCGCGCACCGGGGCCCCGCAGTTCGGGCAGTGGGCGACCCCGACGCGCGCCATGAGGAGCCGGAGGTGGTCGTCGATCTCGGTGAGGGTTCCGACGGTGGCGCGGGCGGTCGCGGGGGGCGGCGTCTGCGCGACCGCGACGGTCGGCGTGAGGCCCTCGATGGCGTCGACGGGCGGTCGCGGGAGGCGCCCGACGGAGCGGCGGGCGGCGACCCCGAGAGCTTCGATGTAGCGGCGCTGACCCTCGGCGTGGAGGGTCGAGAAGGCGAGCGAGCTCTTGCCCGACCCCGACGGCCCGGTGATCACCACGAGCGCGTCGCGGGGGATCACCACCGAGACGTTCTGGAGGTTGTGGGTGCGCGCGCCGCGGACGGTGATCGCCGACATCGGTGGGGGGCTTCCGTTCAGGTTCGGGCGCGGCGCTGCCGGGCGAAGGCGAGCGCGAGCTCGATCGCCGCCACCATGCCGCTCTCGTCGGCGACGCCCCGCCCGGCGATGTCGGCGCCGGTGCCGTGGTCGACGCTGGTGCGCACGATCGGCAGGCCGAGGGTGACGTTCACCGCGTCGCCGAAATCGAGCAGCTTCGAGGCGATGGTCGCCTGGTCGTGGAACATCGCGACGACCGCGTCGAAGCGCCCGTCCTTCGCCTTGCGGTAGGCGGATTCCGCGCCCATCGGGCCGACCAGCTCGACGCCCCCGCCGAGCGCGGCGCGCGCCTCGTCGATCGCGGGCGCGATGGCGTCGATCTCCTCGCGGCCGATGAGCCCGTCCTCGCCGGCGTGGGGGTTGAGGCCGCAGACCACGATGCGCGGAGACGCGAGGCCGAAGGACTCCCGCAGGGCCCGCGCCGTGATGAGCACCGTCTCGCGGACGGCGTCGCGGGTGATGTCCGCGGAGAGCCGCGCGATGGGGCGGTGGGTGGTGACGAGGGCGGTGCGCAGGCGCGGCCCCGCGAACATCATGACGACGCGCGCGACCCCGCAGCGGGCGGCGAGGTGCTCGGTGTGCCCGAGGAAGGCGGTGCCCGAGCGGGTGACGGCGGCCTTGTCGATGGGCCCCGTGACGAGCGCGTCGGCCCCGCCGGCGAGCACCGTGTCGAGGGCCGCGTCGAGCGCGGTGAGCTGCGCCGCCCCCGCCGCGAGCGACGGCGGACCGGGCCGGCGGTCGGCGGCGGAGAGCCGCGTCGCGGGG
>JAQBQI010000404.1 GCA_028287085.1 Myxococcaceae bacterium | reverse complement strand
ACCTGCTCGCGAGCGATCCCCCCGAGCGCCGCTGGCGCGCCGCCCTCGCCCTCGGCGACGCGCGCGCCGTCCCCGCCCTGCTCGAGGCCCTCTGGAGCGCCGACGAGTCCGTCGCCCTCGACGCCGTCCGCGCCCTCGGCGCGACCCGCGACCCCGACGCCTTCGAGGCCCTCGTCGCCCGCATGCCCGACGACCACGTCCGCTACCGCGCCGTGCTCGCCCTCGGCGCCGGCCGCGACCCGCGCGCCCTCGGCTTACTCTACCAGGTATGGCGCACCGATCCCACCGACGACGTGCGCGCCAACGCCGTCGCCGCTCTCGGAATGCTCGGCGACCGCCGCGCGGCCCCCTGGCTGGTCGAATCCATCGGGCTCGCCCGCGCCGACCGCTACGCCGCGGAGTCACTCGGCGCCCTCGGCGTGGTGGGCCATGACGTCGCCGGCTGGGACGCCCGCAGCGCCCCGTCCGACCCCACCTGGGCGCGCTGCGAGGCCCACGAGGACACCCTCGGCTGGCGGCTTCTACGGGCTCACAGCTGCGTGAGCGCGGGACCGCGGGTGGACTTCACCATCACCACGCGCTGGTCGGGCGAGGCGATGGTCGTGCTGCGCGCGCGCCTCGCCGGAGCGGGTGACGCGGGCTCTGCCGTCTTGCGGATCGACGACCGTGAGGTTGGTCGGTTCACCCTCTCTGCCGGGTGGGACGAGCTACGCATGGGGGCAGGTCCCCTGGGCGCTGGCGCACACCCTGTGGCGATCGTGTTCGACACATCCGAGGCTCGCGCCCGGGTCGACCACCTACTTGTGCTGCCCCGACGCTAGACCCGGAAGCCCCCTCGGGCCTACAAGCGCGCCGATGGCCCAGACGGCGACGATGTTCCACCTGTTGGTCGACCTGTCGGACGTCGACCGCAACGTCTACGAGACCCTCGACCTGCGGGTCGCCCGGCACCCCTCCGAATCGATGCGGTACATGCTCACCCGCACGCTCGCCTACTGCCTGGAGTACGAGGAGGGCATTACGTTCAGCAAGGCGGGCCTGTCCTCCGACGACGAGCCCCCCATCGCCATCCGCGACCTCACCGGCCTGCTGCGCGCCTGGATCGACATCGGCTCTCCCACCGCCGAGCGCCTGCACAAAGCCTCCAAAGCTGCCCCACGTGTGGCGCTCTACACCCACGCCGATCTGCTCTTGCTGCGGCGTGAGGCCTCGTCGAAGGCGATCCACCGGGTCGAGGACATCGCGCTGTGGCGGGTCGAGGCGAGCTTCCTCGACGCGCTCGAGGCAAAGATCGACCGCCACACGAAGCTGGGGCTGCTGCGCACCGACGGCGCGCTCTACGCGACGGTCAACGACAAGACCGTGGAGGGCACGCTCACGCGGGCCTCGCTGGTCGACACGGCGGGGTGAGGTCTGGAGAGGGGCTCCGGGGCTGCGGTCCGGCGAGGGCCCTCCGAACGCGAACGACCGCCGCACCCGATGAGGGTACGACGGTCGTCATCGACGCGGCGGTGGGAGTGGCTCAGCTCGCGAGGGCGGGCTGCAGGTCGGCGAGCGTGCGCTGGAGCTTCTTGCGGGCGCGCGCCTCGAGCTGGCGGGTGCGCTCGCGGGAGACCCCGAGCCGGCGGCCGAGCTCCGCGAGGGACAGCTCCTCGTCGGCCATCATCCGCTGCTCGACGATGAAGCGCTCGCGGGCGTCGAGGGTGTTCACGGCGGCGCGGACGCGGCCGTCGACCAGGCTCGCCCGCACCCGGGCGTCGTAGACGTCGTCCTGCGGGGCGCTCTGGTCTTCGAGCAGCTCGAGGCCCGTGGTCTTGCCGTCCTCGTGCAGCGGGGCGTCGAGGGAGACGTCGCGAACGTCGAGGCGCTGCAGCATCTCCTGCACGCGCTCGCGGGTCGTGTGCATCTGGGTGGCGAGGGTGTCGAGCGCCTCGTCCTCGCCGGAGGTCATCGAGGCCATGCGGGCCCGCTCGCGGCGCAGCCGGAAGAACATCTTCGAGCGCAGCGGCCCGCTGCCCGAGCCCACCAGCGACCACGCCCGGATCACCGCGTTCAGGATGTACGCGCGGATCCAGAAGGCCGCGTAGGTGACGAAGCGCGTGCCCTTCTCGGGGTCGAACTTCTTCACCGCGGTGAGCAGCCCGACGCTGCCCTCGGCGATGAGGTCGGCGAGGCGCACGTCGTAGCGGCGGTACGAGATCGCGATCGCCACGACGTAGCGGAGGTTCGCGCAGACGAGGGCCTCCGCGGCCTTGGGGTCGTCCTGGTCGCGGACCTTCACGGCCATCTCGTGCTCGGCCTCACGCGAAAGCGTGGGGAGGTTCTTTACGCACGCGATGTAC
Organism: Myxococcaceae bacterium; assembly: GCA_028287085.1. Classification (GTDB taxonomy): domain Bacteria; phylum Myxococcota_A; class Polyangia; order Polyangiales; genus SCUS01. Next base: position 1,248 of record JAQBQI010000404.1, on the reverse strand, counting down.
CTCTCGAGTGCCTGGTCGTTGTCGTGTGTCATGGCGGTGCGATCCCTTCTCCAACGAGCGGCAGCTCGCGTCGTGGCTGACCCCCTTTGCACGCCTCGGGCCGACCCTTCGAGCTCTCCCGGAGGGCGACCGCAGGTCGCCCGTACCGGTGCCTCCAGTGGGGGGCGATGTACGGGCGACCTGCGGTCGCCCTCCGTCGATCGGCGGCTCGACCCCGCTCCCCCTCCCCTTGAACGCGCGGCGGCCCGGTGGTATCAACCGCGCCCTCGCGTGCCGGGCGCTGTTGTCCCGACCGCGAGAATCCACACCTCCCGACGCCGTGGCGTGGCCCTTCGATGGGCGCTCCACGACGCCGCGCGAAAGGGTGCCCGGAGCATTCCGGGTCTCGCGCGGCGGTCGGGCAGGGAGGCACCAACCCAACCGCCTTCAGGAGTTCGACCATGACTACGGAAGTCTCGATGCCCGCCCCGGGCGAAGCCCCCCTCCCCGTCCGCGCGCTGCTCGAAGCCGGCGTGCACTTCGGCCACCAGACCAAGCGCTGGAACCCGAAGATGCGCCAGTACATCTACGGCGCCCGCAACGGCATCCACATCATCGACCTCGACCAGACCGCGCGGCTCTTCACGCGCGCCTACAACTTCGTCAGCGACGTCGTCGGCAAGGGCGGCCACGTGCTCTTCGTCGGCACCAAGCGCCAGGCCCAGGAGATCGTCCAGGAGGAGGCCGCCCGCGCCGGGATGCACTTCGTCACCAACCGCTGGCTCGGCGGCACGCTGACCAACTTCCGCACGATCCGCACGGGCATCGCCCGCCTGCGCGACATCGAGAAGATGAAGGAAGACGGCACCTACGAGAACCTCCCCAAGAAGGAGACGCTCATGCTCGAGAAGGAGCGCATCCGCCTCGAGGAGTACATCGGCGGCATCAAGAACATGAACGGCCTCCCGGCCGCGGTGTTCCTCATCGACCCGGCGCTGGAAGACATCGCGGTGAAGGAAGCCAAGAAGCTCGGCATCCCGCTGGTGGCCATCACCGACACCAACTGCGACCCCGACCAGATCAACTTCCCCATCCCGGGCAACGACGACGCCATCCGCTCGATCAAGCTCGTGACGGCGCGCATCGCCGACGCGTGCATCGAGGGCGTGCAGAAGCGCCGCGACACCCCCGGAGAGCACCGCGGCAACCGCGACATGGACATGTCGCCCCGCGAGCGCGACCGCGAGCGCGGGCGTGAGCGCGGTCCGG